>CANJCM010000072.1 GCA_947472765.1 Opitutia bacterium | reverse complement strand
TTCTGGGGCGATCAGGCCTGGAAGAACGTCCAGTACTACATGAAGAAGGTCCTGCCGACGCGGAACTTCGTCGAAGTGCCGCTCGACCACGCCCTCTACCACTGCGTCTTTGAGATTCAGAACAAGGGTCAGATTCCGAACATGAACGATGCGATCGACAGCGAGCAGACCGGCATCACCTACGAGCGGAATCACGACGGCGAAGTGAAGACCGTCCATCACCGCGGCATCTTCGATGAGAAGGGCCGGCTGATGGTGCTCGCGACGCACAACACCGACACTGGCGAAGGCTGGGAGTCGGAGGGAGTGAACGACTACTTTTTCCGCAATTTCTCCGAGAAAATCGCGTACCCGCTGGGGATTAACATCATCTTCTACGTGATGACGCATTGATCCCATGAGCCGGCGCGATCACATCCTCCTGACCGTGGCCGAGCGCCGGTGGGATTGGGCCCCATGAACCGACGCCTGCTCACGCTGCTGGTTTTCCTCGCCGCCGGGAGCCTGGTGATGGCGCAGTTCCGCCGCGGCGGCGGACGACGCAGCCGCAGTTACGATGGACTCAACACGGCGCGGGAAATGCCCTCCGGCAGCACGGGCACGCCGACGTGGGAGAATCCGCGGACCTTTAACCGGGATGTGTTCACCTTCGCCCGCATCCGTTACTCGAGCGGCTATGGCGGCGGTTTCTCCGGCGGCTACGGCGGCGGCTGGTTGACGGATGCGCCGGACAGCGATCTGAACCTGTCGTATCGGCTCCAGCAAATGACCTCGTTGAAGGTGGACCCGGACGGCCGGTTCGTGGATCTCACGTCCCCGGAGCTGGTCAACTTTCCCTGGGTTTACATCGTCGAGCCGGGCGGACTCTACTTCAACGATGAGGAGGTCGTCGCCCTGAGGAAATACCTGCTCAACGGCGGATTTCTGATGTTCGACGATTTTTGGGGTGATTCCGCCTGGCAGAACGTCGAGCGCAACATGCGCCGCGTGTTTCCCGATCGCCGGTTCACCGAGATGGCGCTCGACCATCCGCTCTACCACTGCGTCTTCGAGATCAAGGCGAAAGGCCAGGTCCCCAACATCCGCACCGGCGCCGAGAGCGAGCACACCGGCGTGACCTACGAGTGGAATCACGACGGCGACGTCCAGACCGTGCACCATCGCGGCATCACCGACGACAAAGGGCGGCTGATGGTGCTGGCGACGCACAACTCGGACAACGGCGACGGCTGGGAGCGCGAGGGCGAGAGCGATTACTACTTCCACAACTTCTCCGAGAAAATTGCGTACCCCCTCGGCATAAACATCATCTTCTACGTGATGACGCACTGACATGCCGCGACTGCGTTCCATCTTTCTCGCGGGGCTTGGTCTGGCGGGCTGCTCGGTCGCGCTGGCGGCGGCCTCCCCGCAGCACCGGCCGTCAGCAGCGCGCGACGACTACGGGACCATCATCAACACGGAAGGCGGCGTCACGATTGACGAGAATACGGTCCGGACCGCCCGCGAGACGCAGTCCCACAGCACCGGGACGCCCGAGTGGACGAATCCCCCCGGTTTCGAAAAGGACGTGTTCACGTTTGCGCGGATCATCTTCAAGTCCGCCAGCACGCGCGGCGTCCGCAGCGGATTTGGCCGGCAGCTTGGCTGGTGGGTCGACTATCCGGATGCGGACTTGAACTTCTCGTATCGGTTGCAGCAGATGACCTCGGCCCGGGTGGATCCGGATGCGCGGGTGCTGAAGCTGTCGGACCCGACCCTGTTCGACTACCCCTTCATTTTCCTCGAACACACCGGTTACATGCGCCTCCGCGACGGCGAGGTCGCGGCCTTGCGGAGTTATCTCCAGGGCGGCGGCGCGATGATGGTGAACGATTTTTGGGGGGTGGAGGAGTGGGAGGGCTTCGCGCAGCAGATGAAGAAGGTCCTCCCGGACAAGCAGTGGGTGGAACTCAGCCTCGACCACCCGCTTTTCCACTGTGTGTTCAACCTCAAGGGCGCGATGCAGTCGCTCCAGGTGCCGACGATCCAGTTCTGGAATCCGGACTACAACCCGCGTGATCCCGGCTCGAGCCTCCAGACGATGTGGCGCGGCGAAGGCTCCGAAGAGATGCGGGTCCGCGCCTTGCTGGATGACAAACAGCGGATCATGGTAATCGCGATTCACAACAGTGACGTGAGCGATGGCTGGGAGCGTGAAGGCGAGAACAACGAATACTTCCAGCGTTTCTCCGAAAAAGTCGCATATCCGCTCGGCATTAACATGGTTTTCTACCTGATGACGCACTGACGCGCGTCCCCTTCGCGCTTCGTTCGTCTGTTCCCCCGGTCCAGCCCCCGTCTTCCTTTCAATGAGCATCCCCCCGAACGTTACCGAACCGACTCCCACCCCGAATCAGGCGTTCGCCAGCGAACGCGATGTCGCCGAGCGACTCCTCGCGGGCCGGGCGCGAATCGAAACCGAACTCGCCAAGGTGATCGTCGGCCAGCGCGCCGTGATCGAGCAGATCATGATCGCCCTGCTCGCCGGCGGCCATTGCCTCATCACCGGTGCGCCGGGGCTGGCGAAGACGCTGCTCGTTAAATCGATTGCCCAGATCTTCCACCTCAAGTTCCAGCGCATCCAGTTCACGCCCGACCTGATGCCGGCGGACATCACCGGCACCGAGATTCTCCAGGACACTGGCACCGGCCGCCAGATGACCTTCGTGCGCGGCCCGGTCTTCGCGAACATGATTCTCGCGGACGAAATCAACCGCACGCCGCCGAAGACGCAGGCCGCCCTCCTCGAGGCGATGCAGGAGCATCAAGTCACGGCCTCGGGCGTCCGCCATGTGTTGCAGGAGCCGTTCTTCGTCCTCGCGACGCAGAACCCGATCGAGATGGAAGGCACCTATCCGCTGCCGGAGGCGCAGCTCGACCGTTTCATGTTCAACGTCGTCATGGATTATCTTCCCGAGGACGACGAAGTGAAGGTCGTGGCCCAGACGACCTCTGGACGCCCGGCCCCGATTGAACCGCTCTTCACCGGCGAGGATGTGCTCCAGTTCCACGACTTGGTCCGCAAGGTTCCGGTGGCGGAGGAAATGGTCCGCTACGCCGTGCAGATCGCTTCGCTCTCCCGGCCCAATCAGCCCGGCACGCCGGATTTCGTGAACGATTGGGTGAGCTGGGGGGCCGGCACCCGCGCCGCGCAATTCCTGATTCTCGGCGCCAAGGCGCGCGCACTCATCCGTGGCCGCGCCCATGTGACGGCCGAGGACATCCAGGAACTCGGCGCGCCCACGCTGCGCCATCGCATCCTGCTCAACTACCGGGCCGAGGCCGAAGGCATCCGCGTCGATGATGTGGTGAAGCGCCTCTTTGCCGCCGCCCCGGCCCCCGGGAAACGTTCCTGAGTGGCGCCCGTCTGCCCCGCTGACGCATGATCGCGCCCGCCTCCAATCCCAATCTGGCTGCGGCCAAACTCATCGACCCGCAGGCGTTGATGAGCATCCGCAACCTCGAGTTGCGGGCGCGCGCCGTTGTCGAGGGCTTCTGGAGCGGACTGCACCGGAGCCCGTATCACGGGTTCTCGGTCGAATTCACGGAATACCGCCAATACACCCCGGGCGACGATCCGCGTTACCTCGACTGGCGCGTCTACGGCCGCAGCGATCGTTACTTTATCAAGAAGTACGAGGACGAGACGAACCTGCGCTGTCACCTGCTGGTGGACCAGAGTCGCTCGATGGAGTTTGGATCCCGGGGCTACACCAAGGCGCAGTACGCCTCCACGCTCGTCGCCACGCTGGCGTATTTTCTCCACCTCCAGGGCGACGCGGTCGGACTGCTCACCTTCAACGACAAGGTGCGCGAGTACATGCCGGCCCGGCACCGCAAGGGTCACCTCCGCCAGCTCATGATCGCGCTCGAGCAGCCGACGAGCGGGCAGGCGACCGATCTCGTCGCGCCGATCGAACGCATCACGACCCTGATTCGGAAGCGCGGGCTCGTCGCGCTGGTCTCGGACTTCCTCGCGCCGCTGGATCGCCTCGAGAAGAACCTGATCGCGCTGACGGCCGGCGGGCATGAGATGAACGTCTTTCACGTGCTCGATCCGGTGGAACTCAATCTGGGCCTCGAGCAGGCCTCGCTGTTCGAGGACTTCGAGTCGAACCGCCGCGTGTACATCGACCCGGCGGCGGCGCGCGAGGAGTACATGAAGAAGCTCGAAGCGCACAATGAGGCGCTGCGCGCGATCTGCCGCCGCCTGGGCATCGGCTATCATCTCCTTTCCACCACGCAGCCGCTCGAGATGGCGCTGTTCGGTTTCCTGCAGGAACGCATGCGGCGCGGCCGCCAGTTCCGGCGGGGGGGCAATCCCGCGGGAGGGGCCGCATGAGTTTTCTCACGCCGTTCTTCCTCCTCGGTGCCCTCGCGATTGCCGGGCCGATCCTCTACCACCTGATCCGCCAGACGACGCGCGAGCGGACGCTGTTCAGTTCGCTGATGTTCCTGATGCCGAGTCCGCCGCGGATCTCGAAACGGCACCGGCTCGAACACATTTTGCTGCTTATCCTGCGCTGCCTGGCGCTGCTGTTGCTGGCGCTCGGATTTGCGCGGCCGTTCCTGACTCAGACCGAATTGAACGATCCCACGGCGGCCCAGCCGAAGCGGATCGTCGTGCTGGTCGATCGCAGTGCGAGCATGCGTCGCGATGGCATGTGGGCCGCGGCCCAGGAGCGAGTTGATGCGGTCGTGCGCCGCGCCGGTCCGGCCGATCACGTCAGCATTCTCACCTTTGACCGGCAGGCGTCGCCGATTCTGACCTTCGACGAATGGAATCAGGCGGCCGCCGGTGACCGCGTGGCCCTGGCGATGAGCCGGGTGCGCGCGCTGACGCCCGGCTGGGGCGGAACGCATCTTGGCAATGGCCTGATTGGCGCCGCCGAGGCGCTGAGCGAATCCGAGACCAAGGCGACACCCGGTCCGCGGCAGATTTTCCTCGTGAGCGATCTCCAGGCCGGCAGCCGGCTCGACACCTTGCAGGCGTATGAGTGGCCCAAGGGGATCGAGCTGTTTCTCGAGCCGGTGAAAGCGCGCACGACCTCGAACGCAGGAATTCAACTGGTGGCCGAAGCGGCGGATTCGGCCCGGGCGGCGAACGCGCCGATTCGGGTGCGGGTCACGAATTCCCCCGAGTCGAAGGTCGAGCAGTTCAAGCTCGGTTGGACGCGGGCCGGCGGACCGGCGGAGTTCGTGGGGGCGGCGATTGAGGCGTACGTCTCGCCGGGTCAGTCGCGGATTTTCAGCGTGCCGCTGCCGTCGGCGGGAGCCGTCGCCGATCGGATTGTGCTGCGCGGTGACGATGACGAGTTCGACAACACCGTCGCGGTGATTCCGCCCGCGCAGCAGCGGGCCAACGTGCTGTGGCTCGGCAACGAAGCGCCCGAGGACTCCCGTCAGCCGCTGTTCTTTCTGCGCCGCGCGTTTTCGGATTCGCCCCGCGTGGCTGTCCAGGTGACGGCGAAAGCCAGCGGGGCGGCGCTGGCGGCCGAGGACTTGCAGGCGGCGAATTTGATTTTCATTAGCGACGTGCTTGCGCCCGGAGCGGCTGCGTTGGTGCGCGAGCAGGTTACGGCCGGCAAGGTGGCGGTGCTGGTCCCCAAGACTCCTGAAGCCGCTGCGACCCTTGGGGTGCTGCTGGGACAGGAAGCGTTGCGCTCCGAGGAAGCGAAGCCTCGCACCTACGCGATGTTCTCTGAAATCGATTTCGGACATCCGCTCTTTGCGGCCTTCAATGATCCACGTTTCAGCGACTTCACGAAGATCCACATCTGGCATTACCGGAAGTTCGATGCGGCAGCGATTCCCGGTGCCCGCGTCGTGGCGAAGTTCGACAGTGGCGACCCGGCGTTGATCGAGGTCCCGCTGGGCAAGGGCCGGGTGTTCGTCCTCGCGGCGGGCTGGCAGCCGGAGGACAGCCAACTCGCAATCTCCTCGAAATTTGTCCCGCTCATGTGGTCCTGGCTCGAACTCGGCGGCGGCGTCAGCAACGCCGTGACGCAGTTCTCCGTCGGCGATCCGGTCACCGCACCTGCTGGCGTCCAGGCCACGGCGGTGCGGCTGCCGGACGCGGCCACGGTGCCGTGGGTGGCCGGGACCGCGGCGTTCACGCAGACGACGCAGCCGGGCATCTATGAGTTTGCGGGTGGCCCGCGGGCGGTCCGCTTTGCCGTCAACCTCGACGCCAATGAAAGCCGCACGGCGCCGCTGGATGCGGAGGAACTCGAGCGGCTCGGAGTGCCCGTGGTGCGCGCGGCGGCCGCGGCGGCGACGCCGGTGCAGAAGAGCCAGACGATGTTGCAGGGAATGGAAGCGGAGAGCCGGCAGAAACTTTGGCGGTGCTTTATTGCGGCGACCCTCGCGGTGCTGCTTGTGGAATCCGCCCTGGCCGGCTGGACGGCCCGGCGGTCGGTCAAAACAGCGGAGGTCTCATCATGAACAATGACTTTCTGAAATCCCGGCTGAAGCGGGTGGCCCGTCGGTTCCAATGGCTGGGACTGTGGCGCAAGATGGCCGCGTGCTGGGCGCTCGCCGCGCTCGTGAGTCTCGCGTTGATCGGATTCCAGCGCGCGACCGGTTGGACTTCTCCCTTCCTGCTCCCCAGTGTCGTCGCCCTGGCGGGAACCGTGGCGCTGGCGGTTGCCTTGCGGCATTTCGAGCGGCCGACGGATTATCGCTCGATCGCTCGGAAGGTGGAGGCGGGAAATCCGGAGCTGAATGGGCTTCTGCTCACCGCCGTGCAGCAGACGATCGAGACCGGCCAGGAACCCGGCTACCTGCAGACGCGGGTCATCGAGGAGGCCACGTCGCGAAGCCAGGAACAGGATTGGACGAAGGTCGTGCCGCGGAAACGCATCCTCGCGATTCAAGGACTCCACCTCATCGCCCTGGTCTGCTTTGCCATCGCGCTGATCAATCTTCGCGTCGATCCGATCATGGGCGAGGCGGCGCGCTGGACCGGTGTCGACGGCATGACGGTCTCACCCGGTGACGTCTCGATCGAGAAGGGCGAAAGCCTCGTCGTGCTCGCGCGCTTCGGTCAGCGCCTGCCGGCCTCGGTCATCCTCGTGGTGCGCGAGAACGGAGCCTCGCCGAGATCGATTCCGCTGGTGAAGAACATGAACGATCCCGTGTTTGGCGGGAGCGTGCCGGAGGTCGCCGCCGATTTCGTCTATCATCTGGAATATCGCGGCCAGAAGACCCGCGACTTCAAGGTCAGCGTGTTTGAGCATCCGCGGCTGGCGCGTTCCGATGTCGAACTGACATTTCCTTCCTACACGAAGCTGACCCCGAAGCGGATTGAGGATACCCGCCGGGTGAGCGCGGTCGAAGGCACGAAGCTCACGCTCGCGCTCCAACTCAACAAGCCGGTCAAGTCGGCGCGGCTGGTGGCGCGCGATGCCGCGAAGACCGTCATTCCGCTGGTGGTCTCGGCGGACAAGGCGGTGGCGTCGCTGCCCGATTACGTCCCGGAGAAGTCGCTCGCGTACGATCTTCAGCTCGTGGACTCCGAGGGCCGCGCCAACAAGATTGCCGCTTCGTTCTCCTTTGATGTACAGCCGAACCGGCCGCCGGAGATCAAGCTGACCTCACCGCGGGGCGACCTGCGTCCATCCGCGCTCGAGGAGGTCACCTTCGATGGCACGGTCTGGGACGATTTTGGCACGCCGGCTTATGGCCTGGCCTACTCCGTGGCCGGAGCTGAACCCAAGGAAATCGAGCTCGGCCGCGATGTGCCCGCCAAGGAAAAGCGCAACCTCGCGCACTTGCTCCGGCTGGAGGAGATGGCCGCGAAGCCGGACGACTTGATCTCGTGGTATGTCTGGGCCGACGACATCGGACCCGATGGGAAGGTGCGCCGGACGAACGGTGATCTCTATTTCGCCGAGGTGCGGCCGTATGATGAAATCTTCCGCGAGAGCCAGATGCCCGGCGATGACCAGCAGCAGGGCGGGGGCGGCGGTGGTGGCGCCGGCAGCGAGACGCGCAAGCTCACGGATATCCAGAAGCAGATCATCAACGCCACCTGGAAACTGAAGCGCGAAGGAAAGTCCGACCACTACGAGGAGGACGTGAAGGTCGTCACGGATTCGCAGGCTGAGGTGCTCGAGAAGGCCAACGCCCAGGCGGCCGAAGCCCAGTCTCCCCGGCAGCAGTCGCTGTGGAAGACCGTCACCGAGGAGATGCAGAAGGCCCTCGTGAAGTTGAAAGCATCGGCGAAGGATCCGGGTCCGCTCGCTGAGGCCCTGCCCGCGGAGCAGGCCGCCTATCAGGCACTCCTGAAGATGCAGGCGCGGGAAACGAATGTGACCCGCGGTCAGCGTGGCGGCGGCGGTGGTGGTGGTGGACAGATGACGCAGCGCCAAATCGATCAACTCGATCTCAAGCAGAACCAGAATCGCTACGAGACGCAGCGGCAGGCGCGCGCCCCGCAGAACCAGGAGCGCACCGAGCAACTCGCCGTCATGAACCGCCTGCAGCAGCTGGCGCGGCGGCAGCAGGATTTGAACGAACGGCTGAAGGAACTGCAGACTTCGCTGCAGGAGGCGAAGACCGATCAGGAGCGCGAGGATCTCCGCAAGCGACTCAAGCGGCTCGAGGAGGAGCAGCGCCAGATGCTCGCCGATGCCGACGAGGTGAAGCAGCGGATGGACCGCGCCGAGAATCAGGCGAACATGTCCGAGGAGCGGAAGCAGCTCGAACAGACGCGCGATGATTTGCAGAAGGCCGCCGACGCGGCGGCGGACGGTTCCGTGGCGCAGGCCCTCGCGTCCGGCACCCGCGCGCAGCGCCAGTTGCAGCAGTTGCGCGATGAAATGCGGAAGGAGAATTCCAGCCAATTTGCGGATGACATGCGCGACATGCGCGCTGAGGCCCGTGAGCTTGCCCGCGAGCAGGAGCAGGTGACGCAGAAACTCGATTCACTGAACAACAGCGCCACGCAGCGGCGGACGCTGAGCGACACGGGCGACCGCAAGGAGGCGCTCGACAAGCTGGAGCAGCAGAAGGATCGCATGACGAAGCTCGTCGAGCGCGCCACGCAGGTTTCCGAACAGGCCGAGAACACCGAGCCGCTGCTGTCCCGCCAGCTCTACGACAGCATTCGCAAGCTCAGCCAGGACGACGCGAACAGCGTGAAGCAGATGCGGCAGGAACTGCTCGGCTCCGGCCGGCTGACGCGCGACTTGTATGACCGGCTGCAGAAGGCGGCCGAAAGCGACAAGAGCGGCAAGGCGCTCGACCTGACCCGCGAGTTATTGCGCGACGGATTTCTCACGGAAGCGGGACAGGCGGGACAGCGCGCCCGCACCGAGATCGACGATTTGCGCAAAGGGGTCGAGAAAGCGGCGGAGAGCGTCCTTGGCGACGACGCCGAACAATTGAAGCTCGCGCAGTCCGAACTCGACGAGCTGACCGATCAACTCGCCAAGGAAATGAAGCAGGCCGGCGCCGGCACGCCCAATGGGGCACAGGGCCAGGCCGGTGAACAGCCCGGTCAGGCCGGTCAACAGGCTGGAAATCAGCCGGGCCAGCAGCCCGGTGCCGCGGGCGATCGTCAGGCCAGCAACGACCAGCCGAACGGGGCGGGTAATGATCAACCCGGCGCCCAGCCGGGAGACCAGACCGGGAATCGTCAGGCGCGAAACAGCCGCCAGACGCAGTCGGGTCAGCAGGATAAGGATGGCCTGCCGGGGCAATCGAACCGGGAGGGAGATCCCGGCGCTTCTGGACAGCAGCAGGCCAACGCCGGCCAGCCGAGCAGCGGCCCAGGTCAGGGCGGCGCGCCGACGAATGGCGGCGAACAGGGCGCACAAGCCGGGCAACAAGGTGGACGCGGGGAGCGCCAGCTCGCCAGTGGCCGCGGTGGCCGTGGCGGCGCTGCAGGTAATCGCGGCGGCGTGAGTCTCGACAATCTCATGGGTGGTGGCGCGGGCGGCGGCGGCGGTGTCTGGAACGAAGGCCGCTTCGCTGGCGGACCCCTGACCGGCGAGGACTTCAACCGCTGGACCGAACGACTCGGGGACGTGGAGCAGTTGCTCGACTCACCGGATCTGCGAAACGCGGTCGCCACGGCTCGCGAGCGCGCACGGTTGCTGCGACGGGATTTTCGCACTGAGTTGAAGAAGCCCGACTGGACCGTCGTGCAGCTCGAAATCATGAAACCGCTGGTCGAGGTCCGCACCCGCGTGGCCGAGGAACTCGCGCGGCGCGACCCGAAGGACTTGCTCGCGCCGATCGACCGTGACCCGGTGCCCAACCGTTTTGCCGAGGCGGTCCGCAAATACTACGAGGAGCTGGGGAAGGACAAATGATGGTCGCATTCCCTTGCCGGCGGACACGCGCGCGTCGTCCAATCAGCCTTTACCCTATGATGATCGCGGCGGCCGCGGTCGCCTGAGTCACGATGCCCGCCTCACTCACATTTTCCGGTTGGAACTGGCTGTGGCCCGCGGTCGCGTTCATCGCGATTGCGGCGCTGGTGCTGGCGTGGAGTTATCGGGCTTCCGCTGGCCAGCCGCTGCGCTGGCTCTGCCTCACGCTGAAGATTGTTGGACTGGTGGCGCTCGCGCTGTGCCTGCTCGAACCGCTCTGGCTCGGCCAGCGGGCGCGTCCGGGGGTCAACCTGTTCGCGGTCGTCGCCGACAATAGTCAGGGCCTCCAGATTCACGATGCGGGCGACAGCCGCAGCCGGGGCGAAGCCCTCCGCGGTTTGCTTGATCTGCAGAAGCCGGGCTGGCAGTCCGCACTTGCCGAGACCTTCGACGTGCGGCGCTACGTGTTCGACACGCGCCTGCAGGCGACGACTGACTTTCACGAACTGGCCTTCGACGGACGTTCCACGGCGCTCGGATCCGCCCTGCGAGCCCTGAAGGATCGCTTCCAAGGCCGCCCGCTCGCCGGCGTCCTGCTGCTCACCGATGGCAACGCCACCGATCTGCCGGCGGGCGCGCCGGACCTCGCGGGGCTGCCGCCGATTTATCCGGTCGTGATCGGCAAAAAGGATCCCATTCGCGACATCTCGGTCCAGCAGGTGACTGTCACGCAGACGGCATTCGAGGACGCCCCGGTTTCCGTGCAGGCCAACGTCAGCACGGCTGGTTATCAGGGAAAGCCGATCGTGGCGCGGCTCGTTGATCGCGCCGGGGCCACGGTCCAGGAGCAGACGATGGACGGCCGCGCCGATGGCGATGCGCTGGCGTTTCGCTTTCAATTGAAGCCCGACCAGGCGGGGCTCTCGTACTATCAGGTCAAGGTCGGCAACCGGGAAGACGCCGTGCCGCCGCCAGCCACGACGGCCGAGGCCGCGACCGCGCCCAAGACGGAGGAAGCGACGCTTGCGAACAACGCGCGGGTCATTTCGGTGGATCGTCCGCAGGGTCCGTTTCGTGTGCTCTACGTTTCGGGTCGTCCGAATTGGGAGTTCAAGTTTCTCAACCGCGCCCTCGAGGAGGATCGCCAGGTCCAGCTCGTCGGGCTGATTCGCGTCGCGAAACGGGAGCCGAAATTCGATTTCCGCGGCCGCGTCGGTGAGACCAGCAATCCGCTCTTCCGCGGTTTCGGCAACCAGTCACCCGACGAAGTGCAGCGTTACGATCAGCCGGTGCTCGTCCGGTTGAACACCCGCGACGAGACGGAACTGCGGGCCGGCTTTCCGCGCACCGCGGAGGACCTCTACGGTTATCACGCGGTCATCCTCGACGATCTCGAGGCGGAGTTCTTCGCCCCCGAGCAGGCACTGCTCCTGCAGAAGTTCGTCTCCGAGCGCGGTGGCGGGCTGCTGATGCTCGGCGGCATGGAGAGTTTTCAGGAGGGCAAGTATCTCCACACGCCGATCGGCGAGGCGCTCCCGGTCTATCTCGATCGCAACGAGGATCAGAACGAGCCGCCCGGACCGGTGAACTATCAACTCGCCCGCGAGGGCTGGCTGCAGTCCTGGGCCCGGCTCCGTGACAACGAGGCCGACGAGCGCACCCGGATCGAGGGCATGAAGGCCATGGAAGTTTTCAACCGCGTGCGGGGCGTGAAGCCCGGCGCGAGCGTCATTGCGACCGTCAAGGACGCCAAGGGCGCTGAGATGCCCGCGCTCGCGGTGCAGCGTTTTGGCCGCGGCCGCAGTGCGGCGCTCATGGTGGGCGATGTGTGGCGCTGGGGTTTCCGCGATGCCAATTCCCATGCGGACATGGACAAGGCCTGGCGGCAGCTCACGCGGTGGCTGATCGCTGATGTGCCGACGCGCGTGCAGGCCACCGTCGAGCCGCTTCCCGCCGATGCGAACGGATCGGTTTCGATTCAGGTGCGGGTGCGCGATGAAAAATTTCAACCGGTCGACGACGCGAGCGTGACGCTCGACGTGGAGTCCATCGTGTTCGATGGCAGCGCGGCGGCACCCGCGATCAAGGTCGAGGCCGAGTCGGCGTTAAGTGAACCCGGTTTGTACCAGACCACCTTTGTCCCCCGGCAGACGGGCGGCTACAAGGTCACGGCCACGGTGAAGAACACCGCGGGCGCGGAACTGGGCCGGGCCAATGCGGGCTGGAGCACGGATCTCGCCGCCGAGGAATTCCGCTCGCTGACGCCGAACGAGGCGTTGCTGGAGGATATCGCCCGCAAGACCGGCGGGCAGCTCGTGCCGATGGCGGAGCTCGAGAAGTTCGCCCGCAAGCTTCCCCAGATGAAGGCGCCGGTGATGGAAACGTGGTCCTATCCCGCCTGGCATTCGCCCGCTCTCTTTGCCTTCGCCCTCACGTGTCTCCTGACCGAATGGGGCGTGCGCCGCTGGAAAGGAATGCCATGACCGCTGGACTGCGATTTTCCCTTGTGCGCTTGGTGGCGATCGGCGCCCTCGTGTCCGCCGCGATTCCGGGGGCATTTGCCGCCGATCCGGTCGACGGCCGTGCAACGGTGGTGATGGTGGCGGGTGCGGCCGGGGATCCCTTGTACCAGCCGGACATCGCGCAACAGGCGGAGGCCTGGCAGAAGGCGAGTGCGACGGCTGGCGCGAAGTTTGTCGTCATCGGCACGGTGGCTGCGGGAGGCGTGGCGGACCACGATCAGCTCCAGCAGGCGTTGAACGCGGAGACCAAGGCTGGCAGCGGCGAACTCTGGCTGGTGCTGGCGGGCCATGGCACCTTCGATGGCAAGGAGGCGAAATTGAATCTCCGCGGTCCCGATGTTTCGGCCTCGGAGATGGCCGACTGGCTGAAGCCTTTCAACCGGCCGATCGCGATCATTGATACCACCTCCGCCAGCGCGCCGTTCCTGGCGAAGCTCGCGGCGCCGGGTCGCGTCATCGTGACCTCGACCCGCAGCGGCTATGAGCAGAATTATGCGCGCTTCGGAAAATACCTCGCCGAGGCGCTGCCCGACCCGAAGAGCGACCTCGACAAGGATGGTCAGATTTCGCTGCTCGAGGCGTTTCTCAGTGCGTCGTACCGGACGGCCGAATTCTACAAGACCGAGGGCCGCCTCGCGACCGAACACGCGCTGGTCGATGACAACGGCGATGCCCTCGGCACCCCGTTCGACTGGTTCCGCGGCGTGCGCGCCGTCAAGAAGGCGGAGGACAAGGCTCCGCTCGACGGGGATCGCGCGCATCAGTTTCACCTCGTGCGCAGCACGGAGGAACAGCACCTGACGCCCGAGCGCCGGTCCCGGCGTGATGCCCTCGAGCTTGAGATCTCCCAGTTGCGCGAGCGGAAGCCGAAGATGTCCGAGGATGCGTACTACCGCGAACTTGAGACGAAACTCCTCGCGCTCGCCGCGATCTATCAGGGCACTTAACCGTGCGCCCTGCGGCGCCGGCGAACCCACGGTCGCGACCGTCCCTGTTGCCGCGTCCATGCCCGCCTCATCGCGCCCCCGAATCCACCGCGGTCCGCCCGACCCTCGTTGTCATCTAACAGATGACAACCCACGCATTTTCCCTGCGAGATCTGACCAGATTGTCATCTAAGACCTCGATTCCGAAATTAAATGGATGGGCGTGGCCCTGTCCGTGAGGACAGGGACTTCTTGAGCGCTTCCCCGAGAGCCGTCCCGCTGCTCACGCAGCGGGCTACGGAGGCAGCTTCGGAATCCAAGTAATAGATGGAAACGTCGGCGGGCAGACCGCGCAGGCTTCTCGGTTTGTCATCTGTTATTTGGATTCCGAAGTTAAGCGGTTCGCCGTGGCCCTGTCCGTGAGGACAGGGACTTCGTGAGCGCTTCCCCGAAAGCCGTCCCGCTGCTCACGCAGCGGGCTACGGAGGCAGCTTCGGAATTCAAGTAATAGATGGAAACGTCGGCGGGCAGACCGCGCAGGCTTCTCGGTTTGTCATCTGTTACTTGGATTCCGAAGTTAAGCGGTTCGCCGTGGCCCTGTCCGTGAGGACAGGGACGTCTTCATTGCTGCGCTCAATGTCGTCCCGCTGCTCACGCAGCGGGCTACGAGGCCAACTTCGGAATTCAGGTATCAGATGACAACCGGCGCATTTCTCCCTTTGGGACCCGACCCGTTTGTCATCTTTTAGATGACAACGAGGCTCGGGGCGGTGTGCGGGGGGCGCTGCCGCGGTGGAGGGTGGGTGCAGGAGATTGCACTTCCGCGCCGGCATTCTGATTGCTTCGCTGTGGGCATGCTCACGCGCTTTTCCGTCCCGCCCCTTTACCGGATGACGCGTTCGCTCGCGGCGGTGGCCATGGGGCGGGCAGCGCCAGATTTGGTCATAACCGGGGCCCGCGTGCTCTCGACCTACACGGAGAAGATCCACCGCGACCGGGAGATTTGGATCAAGGGCGGCCGGATTGCGGTGGTGCAGCCCGCCGGCGCATTTCGCCGGTCCAAGCTCGGCTCGGCCAGGGTCTACGATGCCCGGGGAGGAATCCTCGCCCCGGGTCTCGTCGATCCCCACGTACACATCGAGAGCAGCATGATGACCGCCGGGGCTTTCGCGGAGGCGGCGCTGCTGAACGGAACGACGACGGTGTTCTGTGACAGCCACGAAATCGGGAACGTGTCCGACGTCGCGGGGATCGAGTGGATGCTCGAGGATGCGCGCCGCGCGCCCTTGTCGATTTACCTGACCGTACCGAGCACGGTGCCCGCGACCAATGCACGGTTGGAGACGGCGGGCGGCGATCTCACTCCGGCGAAGATCGGGCGCCTCTTCGATCGCTGGCCTGAGGCGGCGGCGCTCGGGGAGAAGATGGATTACATTCCCGTGGCGATGGGTGACGCTCGGAGCCACGCCATCCTGGCTGAGGCGTTGCGCCGGGGACGACCGGTCTGCGGCCACATCTATGGTCGGGAATTCGTGGCGGCGGGTGCGGCGAGCGGAGTGAGCGACACCCATGAGGCGATCGACCGGGACATCGCGAATGATTTTCTGGAGAACGGCATTTGGGTCTTTCTCCGCGGGGGCAATCCGCAGACGCCATGGCACTCGCTGCCGCAGGCGATCAAGGCCGTCACGGAACTCGGCGCCAACCCGAAGCGCGTCTGCGTTTGCACCGATGATCGCGATGCGGACGATCTTTTCCTGTTCGGCATGGACTGGGTCGTGCGGCAGGCGGTGGCCGCGGGGCTGAAGACAACGACGGCGTGGAGCATGGGCTCGCTGCATGGCGCGACGCGTTACGGTCGCGATGGTGAGTTCGGTGGACTCGGGCCGTCCCGGCGGGCGGACATCGTGCTCCTCAACGACGCCCTGGAGGTGCAGAACACCTGGTATGGTGGCGAACTCGTGGTCGAGCGGCGCCGCATCACGCCCGTCCTCGAGCGGGCGTTGGAGCGTCGCTATCGTTATCCACGGGCAGCCTATGCCACCATGAAGCTGCCCCGTCGCGTGACGCTGGTGCCGCCGCTGCCGAAGAAGAAGGTCGTCGCGAATGTCATTCGGTTCGGTCCGCCCGGCATCGTGACCTTTCGGGAGAAGGTTCCGCTGCCGCTCGCCGAGTCCTGGGCGGATCACCTTCAGCAGGCCAACCTTTGTTTCCTCTCCGTCGTCGAGCGCCACGGTCACAACGGTGGGGTGGGCCGCGGACTGCTGCAGGGCTTTGGGCTCAAGCGTGGCGCCGTCGCGAGCAGCGTGGGCCACGATGCCCATAACGTGGTCATTGCTGGCACCAGTGAGGAGGAGATGCAACTCGCGCTCGCCACCGTGAAGGCGATGCGCGGCGGGGTTTGTGTCGTGCGCGGCCGACGCGTCCTCGCCAAGGTGGCGCTGCCGATTGCCGGCCTCCTCTCCGATCGTCGTGCGCCGGTCGTGGCGCGGGAGACCACGCGGCTCAAGCGCGCCTGGGCGCAGGTCGGCTGCGAGGTTCCTTACATGGGATTCAACTTGCTGCCGCTGTCGGTGATTCCTGAATTCCGCCTGACGGACAAGGGACTCGTCGATGTCGGCGCGATGAAGATCGTGGCTCTGTTCGAGGCGCCATCGCGCCAGTAGAGCAGATTAAGAATTGCCGTCGCCGGCAGGGCGGGGACGAGCCCCGCCCCTACGGTCGGACATCGACGAACGCGGTTCCCCGAATCCTTCGTAGGGGCGCGCCTTGTGCGCGCCCGCCACGTCTTGCCGGCGCCCGGCTCAGCGGCTGAACGGCCAGACCTTGAAGAACTGGAGAAAGAAGATCGCGGCGAGGATGTAGCCCAGCGTGGTCACGCGATCCTTTTCCCGGAGGCCATAAGCCATGAGCGCGGTGGCGATCAGGCCGATGCCGATGCCCTCGGCGATGCTGAACATGAGTGGAATCGAGATGATCGTCAGGACGGCCGGCAGCGCCGTCTTGAAGTCGTGCAGGTCGATCTCGGAGATCGATTGCAGCATGAAGACGCCGACGATCACGAGGGCGGGCGCCGTCGCCGCGGCGGGAACGATCAGGATCAAAGGCGTGAAGAACAGCGCGCCGAGCATCAGGAGCGCGGTTGTCACCGTGGTCAGCCCGGTTCGGCCCCCGGCTTCGACTCCCGCCGCCGACTCGATGTAGCTCACGACGGTCGAGGTGCCGCCGAGTGCGCTCAGAATGGTGGCGAGCGAGTCAGCGAGCAACGCGCGTCCGACCTTTGGCAGCGTGCCGTCCGGACGCAGAAAGCCGGCGCGCTTCGTCACGCCGATGAGGGTGCCGATGTTGTCGAACATATCGACCAGCAGCAGCGTGAGCACGAGCGGCGCGGCCATCATGATCGCGTTCCGCGTGGTGAGGAATTGAAACGTGAGTTTCAGGAACACCGGTTCCGGCGAGGCCGGAAACGCCATAATCGCGGATGGGAGCTCGGTTACCATCCGGCCGCCGCCCGCACGGACGAAGAAACCCGCGACCGTGACGGCGACCATCCCAATGACGATCGCGCCCGGCACGCGCCGGCCAATCAGGATCGAAGTGAGGCCGATGCCCGCCAGGGCGAGCCACACCGGACCGGAAGTGAAGTCGCCGTGGGTGACGAGTGTTTCCGGGTGGGCGACAATGATGCCGGCCTTCTGCAGCCCGAGAAACGCGATGAACAGACCGATGCCACAGGTGATCGCCACCTTCAGGGGAGGGGCGATCGATGCGATGATCTTCTCACGAACCCCCGACAATGAGAGGAGGAGAAAGATCACGCCGTTAATGAACACCATCCCGAGCGCCTCCTGCCACGGTACGCCGCGGGTGCCGCAAATCGTGAACGTGAAGAACGCGTTGATCCCCATCCCGGGCGCCATTGCGATCGGGTAGTTGGTCAGGAACGCCATCAACAGTGTCGCCACCGCCGCCGTCAGTCCCGTCACCGTGACGAGCGCGCTCTTGTCCATGCCCGTGTTCGCCAGGATCGCGGGATTCACGGCGAGGATGTAGGCCATCGCCACAAAGGTCGTCACTCCGGCCTGCAACTCCCGCGAGATGGTCGTGCCGTTACGATCGAGTTTGAAAAGGCGATTGAGCATTCGGAGGATGGCGAACCGTCGGCGGCGCCGGGCAAACGAGAACGATTCCGCCGGAGGAGAACGAGCTTTTAGCATGCCACTCATTGACGCCCACGTGCACCTCTACCCGGCCGAGGTGGATCGCGATCCGGCGGCGTGGGCGGCGGCGCGCCACGAGCCGCATTGGGCGCTGCTCTGCACCCGCCGGCGACGCGATGGCCGGCCCGTCCAGACCCTCCCGACGGTGTCCGGCCTGCTCGCCGCGATGGATGCGGCCGGCGTGCACCGGGCCGTGTTGCTCGGCTGGTATTGGGAGAACCCGGAAACCTGTGCCTGGCAGAATCGATTCTATGCCGAGACGGTCCGGGCCTTTCCGGAGCGGCTGTCTGCGTTCGCCACCGTGCATCCCGCGATTGGGGTCGAAGCCGCGCGGGAGGAAATGCGACGGGCCCAGGGCGAAGGGCTGATCGGGCTCGGCGAATTGTCGCCGCACTCGCAGGGTTATTCCGTCGAGGACCCCGCGTTCCAGTCCGTCCTCGAGCTTGCCGCCGAACTGAAGTGGCCGGTCAACCTGCATGTGACGGATCCGGCGAGCCGCCCATTTCCCGGCCGCGTCGCCACGCCTGCCGCCGATTTTCTCTGGCTCGCGCGACGACATCCGCAGACCACGTTCATCCTCGCGCACTGGGGTGGTTTGCTGCCGTTGACGGAGCCGGCGTTTGGGGGCCTCGCGAATGTTTACTACGACACCGCCGCATCGCCGCTGCTCTATCCACCCGACGTATGGACGCGTGCGATACCAGTGCTCGGTCCGGACCGGGTCCTGTTTGGTTCGGATTACCCGCTGAACCTCTATCCGCGGCTCGACGACTCGCCGGGATTGATCCGCCTCGTCCATGAAGCCCGAACCGCCAGCGTGCCGGACTCGGTGATGGGCGGCAACGCGGCGCGGCTGCTGCGGCTTTGACCCTGGGGAAGGCGAAGTACCGAAAAGAAATCGGGCGTGGACGAGCCACGCCCCTACAAGGGCTGGTGGAACTAAACTCGTCGTAGGGGCGCGCCTCGTGCGCGCCCGTCCCAGAGGTGATTGGCGCGTCGTGGCGCGAAATTAGCAGCGACCCAGCGCCCAGTTCACCACGGGGCTCTGCGGGTTGTTCACGACGATCTGCAATCCGGTCGTCAGGCCGGACGGGAGGGTGATTGGCACGGTGAGCACGGGCAGGCCACCGATGCTTGCCGGCGTGTTCAGTGTCAGGATCCGCATCCGATTTTCGAAGGTGCACTCGGCCTTCGTGAACGCAGGGCTGGGGGACGCGGGCAGCACGATGAAGTCGTAGGTCAGGAAGTATTTCGTCCACAGCATCCGAATCGTCGCCAGGCCGAGGTCCGCGTTGGCGATCTGTTCCTTGGTGATCGTGTGCACGCGGTTCAACCGCTGCCAGACGTTCGGGTCGTAACGATCGCGAAAGCGTTCCGCCCAGCCCTTGTGCACCTCCCACGCTTCGAGCGCGGTGATCGTGTTGTAGCTGTCGTTCGAGTTCTTGAAGCCGTGAAGTAAATCGTCGCGTACGGTTGGTTCGGCCGGTGCCGCAAATTTCTCCGCGGCCTGGCGGCAGGCGAGGGCGACATCGGCATCGAGACCGGGAAGCTCAAGATAACAGCCACGGGGTTCGCGCCCACTGGTCCGCAGTCCGACCAGCGCTCCGACGGCCGTGCGCATGTCGACCGCATTCGTGGTGAACCAACCCGCCGTGTCGAAACTCGCCGCCAGTCCGAGGGCGTCCCGAATCCACGCGTCGCGCGGCGTCATGCGAAAACCATAGAGTCCACAGAAGGCGGCTGGCACCCGCACCGAGCAGCCGGTGTCGCTGCCAAGTGCGAACGGCGCGACCCCTGCGGCCACGACGGCGACGGATCCGCTGCTGGATCCGCCGGTCGTGCGGCCGGGCGCGCGCGGATTCTCGCAGTCGCCGTAGGTGGGATTCTCGCCCGTCACGCCGTAGGCAAATTCATGCATCTGCGTTTTTCCCGCGAAGACGGCTCCCGTGTGACGGACCGCCTGGACCATCGCGCCATCGGTGGCACGGGTGGGGCGGGCTTCGGGGAGGAACGCGGATCCGCCGAACGTTGGCAGGCCGCCGACGTCGAAGAGGTCCTTCACGAAGAACGGCACGCGGCCGAGCGGAGCGTCGCGCCGGCTCGCGGCGAGGTCCGCGGCCAGTTCCGCTTCCGGGCGCAGATAGGCGATCGCGGCGCGTTGCTGGGCCGGGGAAAGCCGCGAACGGGCACGGGCGTGAATCTCGCGCGCCGCGGTTTCCGGCGCCAGGTCCTGCCACTGGGCGAAGGTCATGCGCTCAATTTCCAACGCGGCGGGGGCGACGCAAACTTTCTCGAAGGTTGCGGTGGGTGCGAAGACGAGGCCAGATTCGGCCCATGAGTCCCGAATCCCGATTGGTTGAACTAGGCTTGGTGCTCCCCGCGGCACCGACTCCGGCCGGGAGCTATGTCCCGACCGTCCGCACCGGCAATCTGCTGTATTGCGCGGGAACCGTCTGTTTCGTGAACGGCCAGATGACGCATGTCGGCCAGGTCGGCAAGGAACAGACCGTCGAGACCGCCCGCGCGGCGGCGGAGATCTGCGCCCTCAACACGCTCGCCAACATTCGTGCTGCCACGGGCTCCCTCGATCAGGTGGCGCGCATCGTGTTCGTCAGCGGTTTCGTGAATGCCGTCGACGGCTTCACCGAGAGCCCGGCGGTCATCAACGGCGCGAGCGATCTCTTCCTGCGCGTGTTTGGCGAGGCCGGAAAACATGCCCGCGCCGCGGTGGCGGTGAACGGTTTGCCGCGCGGCTCGACCGTCGAGGTGCAGGTCGTGGCCGAGTTGAAGGCCTGACGCGTCCGGCTTTCGCCGCTCAGGCCAGCTTCTTCGCGAGGACTTTGGCGTTGCGGCCACTTTCCTCGTACAGCTTGAGCCGCGCCTCGGGCAGCGCATCCTTCGTGGTCTCCTCGAAGCCACACACGTTGGTGAAGAAACCGAAACTCTGCGTCGAAAGGGCGATCACTTCGGTGGCGCCGCGTTCCTTGGCGACCATGCCGGCGTAATCGACCATCTTCTTGCCGATCCCACGGTTGTGGTAAAAGGGCACGACGTAGAGCGAACCCACCTCGGCGGTCTGGGGCTTGTCCGGGTAGAAATACAGCGTGACGCACGCGATGATGTTCTCGTCGACCTCGAAGACGAAGAACTGATCGATGTTCTTTTCGATCGCCTGCTGGGAGCGGTGCACGAGTTCCTCGCGCCGCACCGCGTTGCGGGTGAGGTTGTAGATCAGGCGCACGTCGCTCTTCCGCGCCTTGCGGATCTGCTGGTAGTCGTTGCCGTAGACGAGCGAACCGACGCCCTCGCTGGAAAAGATCTCGTTGAGCAGTCCGTCGAAGACGCGGCCGTCCAGAATGTGAACCCGCGGCGTGCCGTTCTCGATCGCCTTGACGGCGTGCACGGCCTTGCTCCGCCCGCTCTCGGCGATGCGCTCCGGTTGATCCTGCAACAGCTTCCGCAGGGCATCGATCGAGATTTCGCGACGTACCTTCTCGTCAATCTCGAGGCCGGCGGCCGGGGCGAGATAAATGATCTTGGTCGCGTGGAGGGCCTCGGCGAGTTCGGAGGCGAGCAGGTCCGAATTCACGCGCAGCGACTTTCCGTCCGGCCCAAAACCGACGGGCGAAAGAATCGGCACGACCTGGCGGTCGATCAGATCGGAGAGAAAGTCCTTGTCGATGCGCTCGACCTTGCCGGTGAACTGCTGGTCGATGCCCTTGATGATGCCGACGGGCAGGGCGCGAACCGCATTCGTGATCGCGCACTTCAAGCCGTTCTGGGTCAGTCCTTCCACGAGGGCGTGCGACACGCGCGACGAGGCGCGAATCGCCAGATCCAGGGTCGCGGCGTCCGTGATGCCGGTACCGTCCGCATTCGTGATCGCGATCTTTCGCGCGGTGGAAAGTTCGAGGATCTGGTGGCCGATGCCGTGGACGAGCACCGCCTTGATCCCGAGCGAGCGCAGGACGGCAATGTCGACGAGCAGGTTGCCGAAATTTTCGTCTGCCACGATCGCACCATCGATGGCGATGATGAAAATCTGCCCCTGGAAGCGGGGAACGTAGGTCAGAATACCGCGGAGATCCGTGGGCTTGATCGTGGTGGCGATCGCGGAAGCAGGCGCGGAGGGGGTGGGCTGGCCGTTGCCGTTGCTCATCAAATTCGGTGCGCTGTTGTCGGGTAAGGTAACCGGCGCGTCAATAGTCGCGCAGGGCAGCGTGCCGGCGGAGCGCGAATGTCACTTTACCTCGAGCGACCACGCGCGTGACGCGCGTTGTGCCGCCAGCGTGACGTGATACGTCCCCGCCTTGAGCGTCTCGGGAGGCACGGTGATCAGGATGACGTTGTCGCGGGTGCGGGCGGCGAGATTGCCGCTGAGCCGCTCGAACACGGGAGCGATCACCAGTTCCTGTCCTTTTAAATAGAGTTCTGCACCGGAGAGCTGGCGGCGCTCGTCCGCGAGTTTGCAGGAGAAACGGATCGGATAGGGTGCGGAGCGGGTGGCGGAGCCAGCGGCGGCGATGCTGATGATCTCCTCGGGCAGAAGAATCTCTTCGACGAGGGCGGACTTCAGCTCTGCGGGTAAACCACCCGGCGCGGCCGAGGTTGGAGTGGGGCGGGCGCCGCTCGGATCCGAGGGGCGCTGCGCGGGCACCGGCACGCGTTGGTAGCCAGCGGACAGCAGCCGCACCACATTGGCGCGGTTCTTCATGTCCTCGTACGGCCGGAACGGTTCGGTCGGCTTGCGGAACTTGAGCGTCAGAAAAGTGTACGGCACGATGACGAGGATGATCGCGACGACGATCCACTTCATCGGCCACGGCTGACGGTCTTTATGCGAGGCGGACATGAACCGGGCATTAACCGGGCGCGGCTTCGTGGTCGCAAATAAAATTGCTCCGGGTGAAGCGGGCTGCTCCGTTACCGAACTCCATGAAATTGTGGTCTCAGTTCTTTATCCCGACGCTCAAGGAAAGTCCCGCTGACGCGGAAATTGCGTCGCACAAGCTCCTCGTGCGCGCGGGCCTGGTCCGCAAGCTCGCGGGCGGCCTCTACACCTACATGCCGCTCGGCCTGCGGGTCATCCACAAGTTGACGCAGATGTGCCGCGAGGAGCTGGATTCGGCGGGAGCGATCGAACTGTGGATGCCGCACGTGCATCCGGTGGAATTGTGGCAGCAGGGGCCGCGCTGGGCGGCGGCGCGCGAGATCATGTTCCGGGCCGACAGCGCCGGTGACGGGAAGCGCGGCGGCCGGGAGCCGGAGTGGGTGCTTGGGCCGACGCACGAGGAAATCATCACGCCGCTGGTGAAGGCGGAGATCACGAGTTACCGCGATCTGCCGAAGAATTTTTATCAGATTGCGACGAAGTTCCGGAATGAGATCCGGCCGCGCTACGGTCTGATGCGGGCCCGCGAGTTCATCATGATGGACGCGTACTCGTTCGACGCCACCGACGAGGGCGCGACGAAGAGTTACCACGCGATGAAGCGCGCCTACGAGGCGTTCTTCCGCCGCATCGGTGCGCAATCGATCGCGGTTGAGGCCGACACGGGCGTGATGGGTGGAAGTTTTTCCCACGAATTCATGGTCCCCGCGGAAGTCGGTGACGACGACGTCATCTATTGCGAGGAGAGCGGTTACGCGGCGAATCGCGAGAAGGCCACCAGCGCGATCGTGCCGGCAAATTGGACCGACGCGGCCCCGGGTGCGGCCGTCGAGGAATTTGCCACGCCGGGCGTCGTGACCATCGCGGCGCTCGAGGCTGCGCCGTATTCGGTGCCGGGTGATCGCCAGTTCAAGACCCTGGTCTTTGTCGGCGACAGCAAGCTCTTCCTCGTGATTCTCCGCGGTTCCGATGAGCTCGAGGAAGCGAAGCTCGGCAGTCTTGGTTTCACGGTGTTTCGCCCGGCGACGCCCGAAGAGATCGAGCCGGTCATGGGCGCGAAGCCCGGCAGCCTCGGTGCGGTCAGGGGCACGATCAAAGATGCGCCCGCTCTGGCCGGAGTTTTTGCGGACCACGCCATTCGTCTGGTGGGCGAGGGCACGACCGGCGCGAACCGGGACGGCTTCCACCTGCGCAACGTTAACGTGACCCGCGACCTCGCGATCACGAAGTTCGGCGATTTCCGCCGCGTTCGCCCGGGCGAGCCCGATGTCCAATCCGGCAAGCCGTTGCAGGTGCGCCGCGGCATCGAGGTTGGCCACATCTTCAAACTCGGGACGAAGTATTCCGAGAAGTTCGGCGCGCAGTACACGGACGACCAGAAGCAGACGCAGTTGATGGTGATGGGATGCTACGGCATCGGCATCAGCCGCACGATGCAGGCGATCATCGAACAGCGTCACGACGCCGACGGCATTGTCTGGCCGTGGAACTCGGCGCCGTTCCAGGTGCTGATTTGTGTGCTCGATCCCCAGGTGCCGGAGGCGATGGCGCTCGCGCGTCAGCTCGGGGCGGCGGCGGAGTCGGCGGGCGCAGACGTCCTCATCGATGACCGCGCGGAGCGTCCGGGCGTGAAGTTCAAGGATGCCGATCTCATCGGCATTCCGCTCCGGCTCACGATTGGCGGCAAGGGACTCAAGGAAGGCATCTTCGAGCTGAAGTGGCGCACCCAAAAGGACATTGCCAAGGTGCCGGTGGCCGAGGGCGAGGCGAGGGTCGTCGCGGAGGTTAATTCCGCCCGGCAGGCCGCGGCCGTGTGAGGTCGCGGGAAAATTGGCGGACGGCACTTGCCTGACGCGTTTTTCGTGGCTTCCTACGCCAGCAGAGCTCCGTCACGTGCCCAACACCCAGACCGACACCAAGACAGCGACCCTGAGCGAACTGAAGCTCGAGGGCCGCTGGCGCGTGGTGGTCCTCAATGACCCCGTGAACCTCATGTCGTACGTCGTGCTCGTGTTCAAAAAGGTCTTTGCGTTCGACGAGAAAACCGCGCGGAAGAAGATGCTCGAAGTCCATGAGCAGGGCCGGTCAGTGGTGTGGAGCGGGCTGCGCGAGAAGGCGGAGGCCTACGTTTTCACTCTGCAGCAGTGGCATCTCACCGCGACCCTCGAGCCCGATGAAACGCATTGAGGTGAAGCTCGCGTTGCCGGTGGTGGCGCCGTTGCTCGACGTCGTGCGCGAACTGGCGGATGGGCTGGCGCACAATCTCGCGGCGCCGCTCGGGCTGTCGGATCTCGAGCCCGAGGACCGGGGCGCCTGGGCGGACGAACTGCTGGTGGCGCAACGTGAGGAAGTGCGCGTGCTGCTGGGACTTTTCGACGATGAGTTCTTCAGCGAGGGCGTCGTGGCCTTCGACGAGGACAACGCGGAGATCATCGTCCGCGCCTGCGCGGCCATCCGGCTGCGGTTGCGCGAGCAGTTTCTCAAGGACCTCGGTGACGAAGTCCTGGAGAGCAGCGAGGTTGCTTTGAGCGTGCTGCCGGAACCGACCCGGCGCGCGTTCATGTGTTATCTTTTTCTCGCGACGATTCAGGAGCTGATCATCGAGCATCTCGACAGCAGCATTCTGGACGCGTGAAGCCTGCCGTGGCGGCGGGGAAAAAGCGGGATTGGCGTTTGACGGATGGGAGGGTCGACCTACGGTGGTCGCGACACCCTGCAGTGTTCGAGGTGCGCCACTAACTGCTCTTCGCCTTAGAATTATTACGGGAGCCGAGACCGTCGCGGAAGATGCCAGGCCGTAAATCGGAAGGCAGACGCTGCGGAGGAGGTGCCCACCTTAACCTAAACAGGTTTTGAGCCTGTGGTCATACGGCACAGGCGGGGTGTCACTTTTATTTTCCTGGTCGGGACGCGAAATCGCGCAGGCCGCGTGCATCCGGTTCTCGGCTTGCGCCTCCGCCGGCGCCCTGAACCAATGAAGGTCGTACACTCATGAACCCTCTCTATTACGCGCTGCTTCACGTTTTTTCGCTGTTTGTGCTCACGGCTCATACGTTCATGGCGTTCGCCAATCCCGCGCCGGAGAACCGCAAGCGCGCGTTGATGATCACCGGAATCGCCTCGTTGCTGGTCCTGATCAGCGGCTTCGGCTTGCTGGCGAAACTGCACAACAACCACTTCGCCGGCTGGGTGATCGTGAAGCTAGTCTGCTGGCTCGGGCTCTCAATGCTGGCCGGCATGGCGTTTCGCCGGCCCCATCTTCGCAGTAAACTTTCTCTGACTGCGCTTGTGCTCATTCTGACGGCGTTGGTGATGGTGTACATCGTCCGTTTGTCCGGGGCCTGAGGTCCGCGGTTTTGCTCGCGTCCGGCAGGTCGCAGATTTCATGACCGCCGAGACCACCGCACCGGAAGGCCCGCTCTGCGGCCTTTGGGTGGATGACGAGGGCCGGGTGCACGTCACGACGCGCACTCCGGCGGGCGGGCGGGCGGCTGGCCTGGCCGAATTGCATCCGTTCTGCTGGCTGAGTCGGGTGCCGGCGAATGCCCCGACCGCCGGCGTGACAATTGAGCCGCTCCGAGGGGAGGGTGCCTTCACCCAGATCGCCCAGGGCGAGGATCTGAACGGCTTTCAGGCATTCATGACGGCGGCGAAGGAGACGGTGAGCGTGGATGCCATTCGTCCGCTCGAGAGCCAGTACCTCCTGCAGGCGCGGCGGCGGCTGTATCAGGATCTCACTTTCGGACAGTTGCGCCGCTGCCAGCTCGACCTCGAAGTCGCCGCGCCGGCGGGAGGTTTCCCTGATGCCACGCGAGCCGAGGATCGAATCCTGGCGATCGGGCTGCGCGCCGGTGGAGTGAGTCGCCTGCTGTTGATCGAGACGATGACCGACGCCGCGGAGCGGAAACTGATCGAGGAATTTTGCGCGGTGCTGGCGGAGATCGATCCGGACGTGATCGAGGGCCACAATATCTTCAAGTTCGACCTGGATTACCTCCGACTCCGCTCGCGGCGGCTCAAGGTCCCGTGCGCCTGGGGCCGGTATGGCCAGCGGGCCACGTTTCGCAGCAGCCGGCTGAAGGTGGCGGAGCGCTGGATCGATTTCATGCGCTGCGATCTGCCGGGCCGCGCGGTCGTGGACACCTATCTGCTGGTGCAGTTGTACGACATCACCACGCGGGAGATGACCTCCTACGGCCTGAAGGAGGCCGCCATTTATTTCGGCGTGACCGATGATTCGAGCGAACGGACCTACATTGCGGGAAATCAAATCCAGCACGTATTTCAGGAGGATCGCGCGCGGTTCCAGGCCTACCTGGATGACGACCTGCGCGAGACCGCGGGCATCGCGGAACAACTGTTGCCGACCTATTTCGAGCAGGTCCGGACTTTTCCGACGATGTTGCAGGAGGCCACGCTGCGCGG
>CANJCM010000071.1 GCA_947472765.1 Opitutia bacterium | reverse complement strand
ATTTGAGATTTGAGATCGGGAAGGTCGTTCGACGATCCCGATCTGAACTTGGACAGGAGAGCAGGATTCAGCCCGGATGAATCCATCCTGCCCATCCTGACATCCTGTCTAAAACCTGCTGGCCGGTTCCGGTCGAAAAGCAGGCGCTGATCTCAAATTTCAGATCTCAAATGGGCGCCGCGCCCCCGCGGCGCCTACCACTTCCACACGACTTCGAAGCCGTAGGCGCGGGGTGCGCCGGGCGTGCCGTGGCCCACTCCGGGAATGATGGCGGCGTAGTATCTCTCGTTGGTGAGGTTTTCGCCGTAGACGCTCGCGCGCCAGCGGGACGTGCTGTAGCCGACGCGGGCGTTGGCTGTCTGGTGCCGGCCGCTGGTGAAGGCGGTGCTGTTGGATTCCTCGAAGAACGTCCGACCTACGCCCGCGAGCTCCGCGCCGGCGAACCAGCCGGACGGCGCCCGGTAGGTCGCGCCGAGGTGCCAGTCGTAATCCGGGGCGTACGGGGCACGCTGCCCCTTGTAGCTCACCTTGGTGAACGGATCCGTGAATTCCCGCAGGCTGACGTCCGTGAAGCCGAAGGTGCCGGTGAACGTCCACGCCGGGTTCGGGCGCCATGACGCTTCAACTTCGCCGCCGACGCTGCGCGCCCGCGGGGCGTTCACGACGAGATAGTCCGTGGCGTTGAAGGAGCGCTCGATCTGGTAGTTGCGAATCGTGTAGGCGAAGAGCCGGCTCGCGAACGTGAACGTCTTGTCGGCGGAGGTGGTGTCGACGCCGATTTCATAGGTCACGACCTTCTCCATGCCGAAGCCGGCGAGGGCGGCATTGCCGGTGTAGGCGGACCAGCCGCCGGGCTTGGCGCCGACGGCGACCGTGGCGGATAGCGTGGTATTCGCGAAAACCGGGTAGCTGGCCGAGAGTTTCGGGAGGAGGGCGTCGAAGTTGTGGCTGTCGGAGAACCGGCCAGGACCGGGGACGGTTTGCCGGCGATCGAACTCCCGCTCCGTGCGCTCCACGCGCAGCCCGGTGGTAACCTTGAAGTCGTCGACCGCAAACTGAGCTTCGCCAAACGCCGCCATCGTGCGGGAATCCAGCGTGAAGCTCGACGCCTCGATCGGAACCGTGCCGAACGGCAGGACGAGTCCGCGGGCGACATTGCCCTTCGTGGTGCCTTCGGAAAACCAGCCCGCGACGTGCCAGCGCAGCGGCGATTTATCCGCCGAGGTGAGTCGGATTTCCTCGTTCCAGATCCGCTGCGACTGGAGCACCTGGGAGTCGAGCGTCGGCGGCAGCACGAGCCGGTTTTCGAACGGACGCAGCGTCCATTGCGTGTGGCTGGTCGTCGCCGTGAGCCGTCCGGCCTGGGTGTCGAACGCGGCCTTGAACGCACCGCCGATGAATTCGCTGTTCGTCTGGCCCTCGCGACCCCGGGCGACCGTGAAGAGCGGGCCGCCCAGCGGCACGAGCGGCTGGGCGCCGTCGCGGTGACGCGTGGCGAGCAACTGCAGCGAAAGTTCGCTCGTGGTGGTCGGCCGGATGCGGAAGCGCGCGGCGGCCGAGGACACCAGCTGATCGTCAACCGTGCGATTGAGCTGGGTGTTGGTGATGTAGCCGTCGCGTTGCTGGACGGCCGCGGAAACGGTCACATCGCCTTGGTCGGTCCGGGCGCTGCGCACATCAACCGCGGCGCTGCGGGAATGGAAGTTGCCGAGCCCGGTGCGAAGTTCTCCTCCGGCCCGGGTACCGGGCTCGGCCGAAGTGAACTTGAGCGTCCCCGCCTCGCCGCCGCGGGCGAACGCCGTCCCCTGCGGACCGCGTTCGAGCGTGGCGGAAGCGAAGCCAAAGAGGGCTGTCGGATAGGCGAACGTGCTGCCGAGCGGGAGATCGTCGAAGTACAGTGTGACGGACGGGTCGCTGAAGTAAGGCGTGTTGGACAGGCCGCGCAGGGTCAGGATGTCGCCGTAGGAGGCGGCGCCGCCGGAGTTGATGTGTAGGTTGGCGAGCCGGCTCGTCAGGCCGCCAATGGAGCGCGCCACGGAGGGGGTCGTCTCATCGAAACGCACCTGGGACGTCCCGCTCGCGTCCGCCGACAGCAGGGTTTCCTGGACGACGACGGCGTCCGTGCGGATCGGTGGCTCGGCGGCGGTTTGCGCATGGGCGACCGCGGTGGCAACCAGCAGACCGGAGAGGAGGGAACAGACCGGATTCATGGGCATGGGAAACAGGATGACATGCTAGGTACGCGGGCACGAGTGCACAAACGCGAGTACTGCCGCCACGGCGGAAGCAGGCACCAAAGAAACTCCTACCGAACGGAATAAATCAGGCTTCGAAAGGCGGCAGCGTCTTGTCGACGCGGACCTTGTCGAGCCGGGCGAAGGTCGGCACGCCCGCGTCGTGGGGGAGGGGGATCTCGCCCTGGATCAGCGGCTGCGCGTAACGGAGGAACTGAAAGTTCATGCTGACGCCGTCCTCGTTGATCCACTCGCGAGGGAGCTTCTTGACGGTGTTCGCCACGTCGGCGAGCGGCGCCAGGCCGGTCTCGCAGGTGTAGTGATCGGCCTCGCCACGGACGAGCGTGACCATCTTGTCGGTCTCGCCATTGATGGCGGCCTTGACCGCGGCCTGACCGGCGAGGTACGCCTCGTCGGAGTCGGTTTTGGAGGCGGCGTGCGCGGCACACCGCTGCAGCAGGCCGGGCTTGGCCACGCGGACCTTCACGGACGGGAGGGCCGAACCAATGATTTCCGCCAACGCATCGCCGGCGCCGCCGAGTTGGGCGTGACCGAAGGCGTCGGTCGCGGCATCGGCCGCAACGTAGTTGCCGTCGCTATCCACGAGACCTTCCGCGACGACGATTTGACAGAACTTCTCCCGCTTCAGGATCCGTTTGATGTCCTCGATGCACTTGGCCTGATCGAACGGAATCTCGGGGAGATAGATGAGGTGGGGAGGATCGTGCGGGTGGTCGCGGCGCTTCGCGAGCGCGGCCCCGGCGGCGAGCCAGCCGGCACTGCGGCCCATGACCTCAACGATGGAGACGAGGTCGCCCTGGCCCATGGCTTCGTTGTCGCAGGCGAGTTCGCGGACGCTGGTCGCGAGATACTTGATGGCGCTGGCGTAACCGGGGCAGTGGTCGGTGCCGGGGAGGTCGTTGTCGATCGTCTTCGGGACGCCGATGACGCGGAGCTCGTAACCCTGCTGCTGCGCGAGCTTGGAGATCTTGTCGGCCGTGTCCTGGGAGTCGTTGCCGCCGATGTAGAAGAAGTAGCGGATGTTGTGCGCTTTGAAAACCTCGAGCACGCGCTCGAAATCCTGCTGCTTCTTGAGCTTGTAGCGGCACGTGCCGAGGGCGGCGCCGGGAGTGTGGCGCAGCGCGCGAATCTGCTGCTGCGACTCGGAGGCGAGATCGATCAGGTCTTCCTGCAAGATACCCAGGACCCCGTTCAGCGCTCCGTAGATTTCCTCGATGCACTCATGGTTGAGAGCTTCCGAGATAATTCCCGCGACGCTGGCGTTGATGACGGAAGTGGGGCCACCGGATTGGCCCACCAAGACATTTCCTGCGAGTTCAGCCATGACAGAGGGTTTGGATAAAGGTTGGAAGAGAACGTGAAGGTTCAAAGAAGCGCGCCGCGATGGACGGTGGCAAACTCAAATTTCCCCAATGACAAGGCCGGCGGCCGAACGGGGGTGTCGCTGCTTTCCACTCCTTCTTTGTCATTCTGAGCGGAGCGAAGAATCCATGCCTACTCGATCGGGAACGATGCCGTGAAACGAAGCCGGCGGGTGTGGGCACCCGCCCTCCATGGCAGGCTCAGCAAGCAATGTGGGAGGGACGGGGTCCTCACCGTCCATGCGTCCGTCTTTGTAGGGCTGGCGCTCGCCGCCAGGCCCCCCGGGCGTATCTTCCGGAAAGGCCCGGCGGCGAGCGCCGGCCCTACGGGGAAGCGGACGTCTCGTCGTGCCCTGTGCCTTAGAGCAACTTCCCGGGCCGGTAATCCGCCGCGCCGCGATACTTCTTCGCGAGCGGCTTCACTTCGGCGACAAACGCGTCGACTTGATGCGGCGCCGCGCCGACGAAACGCGCGTTTTCGCCCAGAATCGCCTGCAGCGCCTTCCGGTTGAGTCCGATCCGGCGATCGCCCGCCATCCGGCCGAGCAAATCGGCGTCGCCGTTGCCCGAGCGCAGCGCCTTGGCGGCCGCGAGGGAGTGTTCCTTGATCGCTTCATGGGCCGTTTCCCGGCCCGCGCCGCGCTTCACCGCTTCCATCAAAATCGTGGTCGTGGCCAGGAAAGGCAGGTTGCGCTCGTTCTCCGCCAGGATCGCGGCCGGGAAGACCTCCATCTGCTGCATCACCGTGTCGAAAGTCTCGAGCAGCCCGTCGATCGCGAAGAACGAGTCCGGCAGCGCCACGCGGCGCACCACCGAGCACGAGACGTCGCCTTCGTTCCACTGACTGCCGGCGAGCGAGGCCGTCATCGTGACGTATCCGCCAAGAATCGTCGAAAAGCCGCAGATGCGCTCGCAGTTTCGTGCGTTGACCTTGTGCGGCATCGCCGAGGAACCGACCTGGCCCGCTTGAAAGCCCTCCGTCAACAGTCCCGCGCCCGCCATCAACCGCAGCGTCGTCGCGCAACTCGCCGCGGCCGCACCGATCTGGTGGAGCGCAGTGACAGTTTCGAAATCGAGACTGCGGGGATAAACCTGGCCGACCGCGCTGAACGAGGCCCGGAAGCCGAGATGCTTCAGCACGCGAGACTCGAGCTGGTCGACCTTGTTGCTGTCGCCGCCGAGGAGCGTGAGCTGATCGAGCTGCGTGCCGACTGCTCCCTTGAGGCCGCGGACCGGGTAACGGTTGAGCAACTCCTCGAGCCGCGTGAACGCGTTCAGCAATTCCTCGCCGAACATCGCGAGCCGTTTGCCGAGCGTCGTCGGCTGGGCCGGCACGTTGTGCGTGCGGCCGGTGATCATCAGGTCGCGGTGGGCCTCGGCCTGCGCGGCGAGCGCCAGGAGGACGGCTGCGCCCTTGAACTGGACGAGTTTGAGCGAGCGGAAAACCTGGAGCTGCTCGACGTTCTCCGTGAGGTCGCGGCTGGTGAGCCCGAGATGGATGAACTGGCGTTGCGCGAGGTCGGAGAATTCCTCGATCCGCGCCTTGACGTCATGGAGCGTCACGCGCTCGCGCTTCGCGATCGCGGGCAGATCGATCTGCGCCTTCACCTTCTCGTAGTCCTTGATCGCTTCGGCCGGAATCGGCACGCCGAGATCCCGCTGGGCCTTCATCACGGCGATCCAGAAATCGCGCTCGAGGGCGACGCGGCCGTGCTGTGACCAGATGGCCCTCATCGCGGGCGACGCATAGCGGTCGGCCAGCACATTGGCGATCGGGGCGTCGGCGGCAGGATTCGATTCGTTCACGGGGTGGGGTGAGTAAGCGGCGGGCGGATTCAAGGCGAACGGAAAAGCGAAATCCGCGCTGACTTGGCGCCCGTTCGACTGGGCGGGAAGGCCGGAATCCAGCGTGCCCTCTGGCTCCCGGCCTGGCCTTGATGTCATCCATTACCTGGATTCCGAAGTTAAACGGATTGGCGTGGCCCTGTCCGTGAGGACAGGGACCTCTTGATCGCTTCGCCTCAAGCCGTCCCGCTGCTCACGCAGCGGGCTACGAAGCCAACTTCGGAATCCAAGCATTAGATGACAACGCGGACGGGGTCCCTGAGGCCGAAGAAAGGAAACTCCCGCGGTTTTTCGCGATCCTGCGGCGTGGTTCGCGCCGAACGCTGTGCCTGACCGACCGGCCGTTCCGGCGTGGCTACGAAAGGCAGCGCACCGCCATGTCGCGGAGCACTTCCTCCTGCTCGTTGGGACGGCGGATGATCTCCTCGAAGGCCGCAATGAACTCCTGCTGGTTGTCGATCAACCGGCGGAGCGGCGGGAGCTTCGCGCTGCCCGCCAGCTTGCCGACGTACCAGGCATTCTGGGTGAAGAGATTGTAGGAGCTCTTTTCCGAGGCGCCGACGAAGCGCGCTGCGTGGATCGAGGCCGCGCTCGGCAACCCGTCGAGTCCACGGGGACCGATTCGCGCCTGGCCGGCATCCACCAGTGCGCGAACCTGCAGCAGGATCCGGTTCCGGTTTTGCAGCGCACTGATGACAGGCCGTGCGTCTTCGCCCGCAAAGAAGTGACGGTGCAACGCCGAGAGCGTCCACTTCAGGTTGCCACTGAAGAAAGCCTCCGCGGCCTCGAAGAAGTCACCCTCGGCCACGTTCGGGGTGAGCTCCGCGACATCGGCCTCGGTGATTTTCTCCCCCTCGCCGGCGTAGGCCGCGAGCTTGTTGGTCTCCTCGACGAGGAGCCGGGTGTTCGCACCGATCTTCGCGAGGAGCAGGTCGATCGCCCCGGGACCAAAACTCGCTCCGGCGGATTTGGCCTCCGCGAGCACGACGGCCGCGAGCGCGTCACTGGCCCCGGCCGCATCGCCGCCCACGAGCAGGAAGTCCGCGTTCTTCTCGCACCACTTCGGAAACGACCGTCGACGATCCACCGGCGCGGCAGTCACCAGTACGAGCGTCTCGGCGGGATTCACCTTCGCCAGGATTTCCTGGAGATCCTCGACCAGCTTGAGCGTGCTCTCGGCGCGGCCGGTGACGGTATCGGCCAGAAAATTGACGTCCTTAAGCCAGATCGCCCGCTGACCGCCGAACATCGAGACGGTCTGCACGGCCTCGCGGAACCGGTTCACCACCGCCTCGACCTCGCTGACGTTGAGGGCAAATCCGCTCAGCACCTCCTGTGAGAACTCGTCCGCGACCTTCGCGGTCAGCGCCGCGAAGCGCTCGCGTCCCATCCGGCCGACCAGGAAATCGTCGGCGCCGCAGATGAAGGCGAAAGGTCTGTCCGCTGCCATGGGACTGCCATTTGGCCGGCTGCTAGCAGGCACTGCACGAAGAAAATTTAATCGGGTCGCTCCACACTCCGCCCTGACGGGCATCCCTCTTGATCCGGAACCAGGCAGTTGAACCACAGATGGACACTGATGCACACAGATGGGGAGGCCCCGGCCATCGCCCACCAAACGGTGGGCCTGATTTCCAGCCGCCCTGCGCTGGATCGGCGCCTCGGAATCCGTGTCCATTTGTGTCCATCTGTGGTTGTTCCCCTGCTTGGAACGGGCTCGAGCAGAGTGGGCGCAGCGCCGGGGTGAGTCGGTTCAGGCCTGTCTGGGAATTTCGACTCCCACCTTTTTCCTCTCGCCGGGGGGCGTGAGGTTGGGCGCGATGGTTCCGATGCCGTCGATGGAAACCAACTTGGAGGATTCGGCTCAGGCGTCCGGCGGCGCGAACCGCTTCGGGCTCGGGCAGGACCTAACATGGCTCACGCTGATCTTCGGCGTGCTGTTCTTCGCGCATCTCGGCGGGGCGGCGCTGGATAATCCCGACGAAGGCCGGTACGCAGAGATTCCCCGCGAAATGGTCGCGACGGGCGACTACGTCACGCCCCGGCTCAACGGGGTCGTCTATTTCGAGAAGCCTCCGCTGATGTACTGGGCGGTGGCGGGCATGCTGAAGGTTTTCGGTCCCGCGGAGTGGGCGATGCGGGCTCCCGTGGCCCTGTTTGCACTGGCCGGGGTGCTTTTGACTTATGCCGCGGCGCGACAGTGGCGCGGCCGGACGGCCGGGCTGCTGGCGGCGGTGGTCCTCGGCAGTTCGCTCCTCTTCTTCGTGCTCGGACGAATCCTCCTGCTCGACATGGCGGTCGCGGTGCTGATGTCCGCGACCCTCTTCTGCTTCTTCCTGGGTGTGCAGGCCACCGGCCCGCGCCGGCTCTGGCTCTTCCACGGACTCTATGCCGCGGCGGCGCTCGCCACGCTGACGAAGGGCCTGATCGGATTTCTCCTCCCCGGTGCGGTGATGTTTCTCTGGCTGCTGATTTTCAACCAGTGGAAACGACTGCGTCCGCTCTACCTCCCGAGCGGGATTCTCATCTTCCTGTTGATCGCGTTGCCCTGGCACCTCCTCGTGGCCCAGCGCAACCCGCAGTGGGCCGCGTACTATTTCGTGCGCGAGCACTGGGAGCGATTCACGACGACCACGCACGAACGGACAAACCCATGGTGGTACTTCGGGCCGGTCCTCCTGCTCGGGCTCTTCCCGTGGACGGGCTGCCTGTGGGGCGCGCTCCGTGAGTCGCTGCGCGGAGGTTGGGCGCGGCGGCGCGAGAATGCGGACGCCTGGTTCCTCGTGACCTGGGCGGCTTTCATCTTCCTTTTTTTCAGCAAGTCCCAGTCGAAGCTCATCCCCTATATTCTCCCGGTCCTGCCGCCCCTCGCGGTTCTGATCGGGGTGTGGCTGGCGGGCAAGTGGCAGGCGGGCGACGGCCGGGGCCTGCGTGGGGCGATGCGAGTCTTCGGGTTGATGGCGAGCGCCCTGGGCGCGGGATTGCTCATGGCGTTGTTCAAGCCGGGCGTCATCGCCAGCGCGCAACAGGCGGCCGATTTGCGCGTCGGCGGGGTGATGGCCGCCCTGACCCTGCTGGCCGCGGCCGTGGCGGTGCCATGGCTCGTGGCGCAGAATCGGTGGCGGCAGGCGGCGATTTCCGCCGGGGTGACGCTGGGGGGATTTTACTTCCTGCTCGGCGGGCTGCAGGAACCGATTGTCGGATCGGCGACGAAGGATCTCGCGATGTATGTCCGGACGCACACGAAACCGGGCGATCGGGTTTTCCACTACTACGAATTTTTCCACGACTTCACTTTCTACGCGGAGCGATCGGTCGGGACGGTGGATTGGATCGGCGAACTCGAGGTGGACGAGGATCCCGTGGCGCGGAGCAGTGGACGGTTCATCACGCGTGCGGAGATGCTCGCGGAATGGAACAGCCCGGCCCGTCTCCTCGTCGTGGCGCGGAAGCGGCATGTCGTGGCCACGCCGGAATCGATCGCGGAGGCCGAACGCGCGAACGAGCCCATGCCGCTGTTCGGCGTGCCCGGTTTCCGTTATCATTTGCTCGCGGAATCGCCGGGTCATTATCTCTTCAGCAATCAACCCTGACATGTCCGCGCCCGCTCCCTCCGCCCCGGTGAACCGGACCGATTCGACGCCGGCGGCGCGTCCACCGCTGCCGTTCCTGCCGATGACGCGGCCGACGATCGACGAAGAAACCATCGCGGGCGTGGCCGAGGTGCTGCGTTCCGGCTGGATTACGTCCGGGCCGAAGGTGAAGGAACTCGAGGCGAAGCTGTCCGAGTATTGCGGCGGACGTCCCGTGCGGGCCTTCAACTCGGGCACCTGCACGATGGAGATCGCGCTGCGCATCGCCGGCATCGGGCCGGGCCACGAGGTGATTACCACGCCGCTGTCCTGGGTCGCGACGAGCAACGTGGTCCTGACGGTCGGCGCGCGGCCCGTGTTCGTCGACATCGACCCCGTCACGCGGAACATCGATCTCGATCGCGTTGAAGCCGCCATCACGCCGGCGACCCGCGCGATCATGCCCGTGGATCTGGCGGGGCTGCCGGTCGATCGCGACCGACTCAATGCGATCGCGAAGCGCCACAATTTGCGCGTGATTGAGGACGCGGCGCAATCGATGGGCAGCACGTGGGGCGGACGCCGGATCGGATCGTTCGGCGACTTCGTCTCGTTCAGTTTTCATCCGAACAAGAACATCACGACCATCGAAGGCGGTTGCCTCGTGATGAACGACGAGCGCGAGGCGAAGCTCGCCGAGCAGTACCGGCTGCAGGGCGTGATCCGCAGCGGGATGGACCAGATCGAAGTCTCGCTGATCGGCGGCAAGTTCAACCTGACGGATGTCGCTGCGCGGGTGGGACTCGGGCAGTTGCCGCGGCTGGCGGAGTTCAACGCGCGGCGTCGCGAACTGGCGCGGGCCTATTTCGAGTTGTTCGCGGCGCAGGGTGCGGCGGTCGAGGGGCTGCAGCTTCCGCCGGCGGACTTCACGAACACGAACTGGCATATGTTCCAGGTCGGATTGCCGGAGCAAAAATTGAAAGTGAGCCGCGCGGACATCATGGCCCGGATGCAGGAAGCAGGCATCGGGACCGGCGTGCATTATCCGGTGATTCACCGGTTCGCACTCTACCGGAGTCTCGGCTGGAAGGACGGCGACTTCCCGCACGCCGAAAACGCGGGTCGCAATCTGCTCACGCTGCCGCTCTTCCCGGCCATGACGCGGGCCGACGTTGTCCGGGTGGTTGAAACCCTCGCGGCGATCCTGCAAGCCCATCGGCTCCCATGAGCGAATCCTCCCGGCCTGAAATCTCGGTCGTGATCCCCGTGTACAACGAGGAGCTGAATCTGCCGACGCTCTTTGCGCGGCTGTATCCCGTGCTCGATGGACTCGGCCGGAGCTACGAGATCCTCTTCACCAACGACGGCAGCGCAGACCGCTCGCTCCAACTCCTGGAGAAGCAGCACGCCGCCCGGCCGGATGTCACCCGGGTGATCGATTTCAACGCGAACTACGGGCAGCACATGGCGATCATGGCGGCCTTCGAACGCGTGCGGGGCGAGACGATCCTCACGCTCGACGCCGACCTGCAGAATCCGCCGGAGGAAATTCCCAACCTGCTGGCGAAGATCGATGCGGGGCACGATTACGTCGGCGGCTGCCGGCTCGATCGGAAGGACTCGTTCTTCCGCACCTACGCTTCCAGGATCATCAACGTGATTCGCGAACGGATCACGAACATCCAGATGACCGATCAGGGCTGCATGCTGCGCGCTTACCGGCGTCCCATCATCGACGCGATCGTGCAGAGCGGGGCGATTAACACGTTCATCCCGGCGCTCGCGTACAGCTTTGCGGGCAATCCCGCGGAGGTCGGCGTGCGGCACGAGGAGCGGCATGCGGGCGTCTCGAACTACTCCTTCTACAAGCTGGTCCGGCTGAACTTCGACCTCGTCACCGGGTTCTCCCTCGCGCCGCTGCAGTACTTCACGATGTTCGCGCTGGCGTGTTGCGGGGGCAGCTTCGTCCTCGTGGCGGTGCTCGCGATCCGCCGGCTCTTCTTCGACTACACGGCGGCCGAGGGCTTGTTCACGCTCTTTGGGATTCTCTTTTTCCTGATGAGCGTGGCGATCGTCGGCATCGGCCTGATCGGCGAATACGTCGGCCGCACCTATCAGGTCGTGCGTGCCCGTCAGCGTTATCATGTCCGGGCGATGCTTGAAACCCGTGGATGAAGCAGGGCCAAATTGTATTTGTAGGGCCGGCGCTCGTCGCCGGGCCTGCCGTACCTTCAGTTGGCCGGTCGGAATTCAGGCCTGCCGGCGAGCGGCAGCCCTACAAGCGAGCTTTTCGAGACCGATTTCGTTCTGACGAGCTGCGGCCTGAATCCCCCCATGCCCGCCCCCCGCATCCTCTTCTTCGGCTACAGCGAAGTCGGCTCCGAGTGCCTCGATCTCCTGCTCAGCCGCGGCGACAACGTCGTTGCGCTGATCACGCACGAGGACAACCCGCACGAGAAGATCTGGTTCAAGCCGCCGGCCCTGCTCGCGAGGGCGCGCGGCGTGCCGATCTTCACGCCGGAGAAAGTGAACACACCGGAGTGGATCGAAAAGATCGCGGCCTTCCAGCCCGACCTGATCCTCTCGGTCTATTACCGGAACATGATCAGCACGCGGATCCTCGATTTGCCGCGACTGGGATCCTTCAACCTGCACGGGTCGTTGCTCCCGAAATACCGCGGCCGGGCGCCGATCAACTGGGCGGTGTTGCACGGCGAGCCGCGGATCGGCATGACGCTCCATCGGATGGTCAAGCGGGCGGATGCCGGTGCGATGGTGGATCAAGATGGCGTCGAGATCGGGCCTCGTGACACCGCGGAGCAGGCGTTCCGCAAGGTGCTACCCTGCGCCCGACGGGTGCTCGCCCGGCAGATCGACGCCCTGCTCGCGGGCACCGCCCACGAGACGCCGCAGGACGAGTCCGCCGCGACGTACTTTGGCGGGCGCAAGCCCGAGGACGGACGGATCGATTGGACCCAGACCTCGCGGCAGATCTTCAACCTCATCCGCGCGGTCACCGACCCATATCCCGGCGCGTTCACGGACGTCGGCGAATCGCGCCTGATGGTGTGGTGGGGCGAAACCGATTCGCCCGCCGCGCAGGGCCGTCGCGGCCGGCCGGGAGAAATTATTTCGCTGGCTCCGCTGGTGATCGCCACGGGGGATGGCGCAATCGAACTGACCCGAACGGAGTGGCGGGGTGGCGCCTCGGAACTGAAGGTCGGGCAGGGGCTGTAGTCGTCCGCATTGAACGAGGGTTCGAAGCCCGGCGGCGAGGCGGCGCAGCCCCGTCGTGTCTAAGCCGCGCTCGGACGCCACGCGCGGACGCTCAAGACCTCGTCGTCGCGCAGGGCTTCGAGATGCGATTCCGGAACCGTGAGCACAGCGACCGTCTTCCCGAGAGCATTAAACACTTCGAGGGAATAGCCCGGCTCGCCGCCGAGGACGGGGGCGGGATGGTGTTCGACCACAGTGGCAAGATCTCCCCGCCGGATTCCGTCTCTCGGGACATCCGCCGCGAGCGCCACGCGACTGAACAGCGGAAATTTCATGCGTCGGGATATAAGGTGATGAATTTGGTGAGACCAGTCGGTTTTTCCAGCATCCACACCGAGACGACGCGCAAGGTGCGTCCGTTGGGGCCGGTTAGAATTCCACGGATGACAAATTTCGCGCCGTATGGGGTCTCTCCTGCGGGGGTAGCTTCGAGTGTCCGGAGCAGGCTGCGAATATCAGACTCGAGCTGTGCTGCGTAATCGGAGGTGTAGCCTCCGATCGCCAAAAAGCCGGATTTATCATGTTCATCGCGCGGTCGGAGCAAATAGCCGGTCAATTTTTCGTGGGCGATGATGGCATTCTCCGGGAGCTTCATCGGGGCACCATCGCTTCATGCGGAAGTTGCGTGCCGGTGGAAGGCTCGCGGAGCCCGCAATTTGGGGTGGGTTTGAACCCTCGCTGAACGCCCAAATTCAGCCGGAGGATTTTCGTGGTTAACCCGCCCGGTCCCAATCATCTTCCCGCCCAATGCCTCTACGCGTTCTCATTCTCGGTGCCAATGGCTTCATCGGCAGTTCGCTCACTCGTGCCATCCTCGAGCAGAAGGATTGGGAAGTGTACGGGCTCGATATCGGCAGCCACAAACTCGAGGACAGCCTCGGCAACCCGCGCTTCAAGTTCGTCGAGGGCGACATCACGATCAACCGCGAGTACATCGAGTACCACGTCAAGAAGTGCGACGTCGTCATCCCGCTCGTCGCGATCGCGAACCCGATTCAGTATGTCAAGGACCCGCTCCGCGTGTTCGAACTCGATTTCGAGGCCAACCTCGCGGTCGTCCGGCAGGCGGCGAAGTACAAGAAGCGGATCATCTTTCCGTCCACCTCCGAGGTCTACGGCATGTGCCCCGACGCGAAGCTCGACGAGGCCGAGAGCTCGCTCGTCTATGGCCCGATTGAGCGGCAGCGCTGGATCTACGCGTGCTCGAAGCAACTGCTCGACCGCGTGATTTATGCCTATGGTGTGCGCGACAACGTCGATTACACGCTCTTCCGGCCGTTCAACTGGATTGGGCCGAAGCTCGACGACGTCTTCGAGGCGAAGGAGGGCAGTTCGCGGCTCTTCACGCAGTTCATCTCGAACGTGATCTTCAAGAAGCCGCTGCAGCTCGTCGACGGCGGGAAGCAGAGCCGGTCGTTCACCTTCATCGACGACGGCATCGATGCGCTGCTCCGGATCATCGAGAACAAGAACGGCTGCGCGTCGCGCCAGATTTTCAACCTCGGCAACCCGCGCAACAACGTGAGCGTGGCGGAGCTCGCCAAGCTGATCATCGCGGAGTTCCGCAACTTCCCCGAGTACCGCGAGCACGCCGCCAAGGCGAAGACGGTGGTCGTGCCGTCGAAGCAATACTTCGGCAAGTATTACCAGGACATCCAGCGCCGCGTGCCCTCGATCACGAACGCGAAGAAGCAGCTCGGCTGGAATCCGAAGGTGAACCTGAAGCGCGCCATCCGGCTGACGCTGGATTATCACCTCGCGCACAAGGATTATCAGCTCGAGTAAGCCCGGCGCGGACGCCGCCGTCGCATGCCCTCCGCCGCCTCGCCCGCCCGCCGGTTTCGTGTCGCGCTGAAGATCGACGTCGACACCGATCGCGGCACGCGCGAAGGCGTCCCGCATCTCGTGGATGACTGCCAGGCCGCGCGGGTGCCCGCGTGCTTCTTGTTTTCCTTCGGGCCGGATCAAACGGGGCGCGCCATCACGCGCGTGCTCCGGCCGGGCTTTTTTCAGAAGGTGAGCCGGACGAGTGTCGTGAAGCTGTATGGCATCCGCACGCTGCTCCAGGGCACGCTACTGCCGGCACCGCACATCGGCCGGCGCAACGGGCACATCATGTCCGCCGTGCGCGATCAGGGCTTCGAAGTCGGCATCCATTGCTACAACCACTACCGCTGGCAGGATTATCTCGGGACCATGTCGCTGGCGGAAGTGGGCGAGGAGTTCGGTGCGGCGCACCAGGAATTCCTGCGGATTTTCGGGGTGGAAGTGCAGGGCGCCGGCGCTGCGGGCTGGCAGAGCACGGCCAACAGCCGCGAAATCTACGATCGGTTGGGTCTGCTCTGGGGCAGCGACACGCGTGGCGCGTTTCCTTTTTTCCCCCGGATCGACGGGCAGGTCTTCAACACGCTCGAGATTCCCACGACTCTCCCGACGCTCGACGAGCTGATGGGCCGGCCGGAATATCCCACGGCGCAAATTGTGCCGCATCTCGTGTCCCTGCTGCGCGACGACCGGCCGAATGTCTTCACGCTGCACGCCGAGCTCGAGGGCATGGGCTGCCGCGGGCTGTTCCAGGAACTGCTCGATGCGTTCCGTCGGGCCGGGGCGGAATTCGTGCGGATGGACGACCTGGCCCGCGAGTACCTGGCGCGACGTGAGGAGATCCCGATCTGCGATCAAGTCATGGCCGGGATCGACGGCCGGTCCGGCCTCGTGGCAACGCAGGCAGTCCCGGCCGGCTCCGCCACCGGCGGAGCCTAGGCAACGCCAGGGGCGTTGCCCCTTACTGGCGATCGATCCGGCGAAAGAGCGCAATCCCCAGCGCGAGAAAGATCACATTTGGCAGCCAGAACAGCAGCTCGGGGCGATACTCGGGATTTTGATCCAGCCACTTCACCATCACGGTCAGAAAATAATAGCCGAGCACGAGCAGCAGCGCGATGCCGAGGTTCGCCGAGGTCTCGCGGCGCGACACTTTGATGCCGAGCGGCACGCCGAGCAGGGCAAACGAGAAGACCGCGAGCGACAGGTTGAATTTCTCCTGCACGATGAGCTCGATCTTCAGGATCTCCCGCGAAGTTTCCTTCGTCACCGGCGCCGCCGCGAGCCGGGCTTGCGCGGCCCGAAGCTCGGCGTAGGTCAGCCACTCGGTCTTCAGGCGGATGCCCTCGGCGCTAAAGAGCCGGTGCATCGGAATGTGCACTTCCTCGGCCTTCTCCACGGATGCCGCCCGCGGCGAGCGGCTGAAGTCCTCGGGATCGCGGGCATCGCGGTCCTCGACCTTGGCGTGTTCGAGGGTGGGGATGAGGCTGTTGCTCGCTTCGTCGTAATCGATGCGGCCCGAATCGGCGTGGACCACCCGCCGCACGCGGCGCTGGGCATCCAGCTCCCACAACCAGATGTCGCGAAACACGGGCCCTTCCTGCGAGCCGATGTAGATCACGTATCCGGCGAAATCCCGGATGAAAGTCTTGGGCACGATCAGTCGCAGCGGGTTGGCCCGGACCGCGGCGGCAAGTTCCTGGTGAAACTGGACGCGGGCCCGCGGCATCGAGTCAAAGTTGACGTAGAGCGCAAGGGCCGCACACAGGCCCGCGAGGATGAAGACCGGCCGCGCCATCCGGGAAACGCTGATACCCGAGGCGCGCATGGCCGTGATTTCGCTGTCGGCGGAGAGCCGTCCCAGCGTCAGCAGCACACCCGTGAGCATCCCCATGGGCAGGGCGAACGAGACGGCGAATGGGAACAGCAGCGCGATCAGCCGCAGGAAGGCCGGGGTATCGAGCTGCCCGGCGAGCCACGGACCGAGGAGGTCCTTCACGACATTCGGCAGGGCGACGACGAAGGTGAACAGGCCCACCGCCGCCACGCAGGTGTAGAGGACACTCTTGAAGATGTAGCGATCGAGAAGATTCACGCGGCGGTTTCGGGCAGAGTTGATCGCAGACCGCTGCGGGGCGCACAAGGTTGCAACGCGAAGGCGGAAACACCCCCGGCGCTACTTGCCACCCGCCTGAGAAGCGGCCTGCGATCCCGGGCACGGGTTCAGTCGGTGCATCGCGATGCCCTCTTGATGCGGAACGATGCCTTCAACTGTAGGGCCGGCGCTCGTCGCCGGGCCTCAATCGAAAATCGAGATTCGATCACCGAAAGTTCCAGAGGCCTGCCGACGAGCGGCAGCCCTACAGGACACGGTCAACTTTCCGCCCGATGTTAGGATATCGATGACGGTGTCCCTACCGTCCACGATCTCCTGACGTTGGATGGAACGTTCACGGTTCGATGTAGGGCTGCCGCTCGTCGGCAGGCCTCGTCCTTCATTCGAGAAAAGGCCCGGCGACGAGCGCCGGCCCTACATTCCACTGCATCGTTCCGGCTCGAGAGGGGGTGCCCGGAGGGGGGTGTGTCTCCTGCGACGTGCCAGCAAACTCAAAACAACGCCATCTGCTCTCCTCCCGGCCGCCGGAAATGTTCAGTCGAGAGCGTGAACTGTTCCTGGTTGAGGCCGGCGCGCCGGACTGAAACGTCGAAGATCTGTCGGGTCTGCTCGGCCAGCAGCCCGGTGCCTTTCATCCGCGTGCCCCAGTCGCTGCGGTAAAGCTTTCCGCCGGAGAACTGCTGCACCCGATCGAGGATCCTCCCCTTCTTTCCCGGTTCGTGATCGTCGAGCCACTGGGTGAACACGTCCTTCACCGCATGCGGCAGGCGCAGCATCACGTAGCCCGCGCGTTTTGCGCCCGCTGAGGCCGCGGCTTCCAGAATCGCGGGCATCTCATGATCGGTGAGTCCGGAGATCACGGGCGCCACCAGGACTCCGACCGGAATGCCGGCGGCGGAGAGTTCGCGAATCGCCCGCAGCCGGGCCGCGGGACGCGAGGCGCGCGGCTCGAGTTTCCCGGCGAGCTCGGGGTCGAGCGACGTGACCGAGACGTGCACGCCGACGCATTGATGGCGGGCGAGCTCCGCGAGCACGTCGAGATCGCGGGTCACAAGCGCGTTCTTGGTGATGATGAAAATGGGATGCCGCAGCTCGGCGCAGACTTCGAGGCAGCGGCGGGTGAGGCGAAACTGGCGCTCCGCCGGCTGGTAGCAGTCGGTGGCGCCGCTCATCGCGATCGGCTGAGGTTTCCACCGGCGATGCGTGAGCTCGGCACGCAATAATTCCGGCGCGCGCAGTTTGACCATGATCTTCGTTTCGAAATCCAGTCCGCTGGAGAACCCGAGGTACTCATGGTACGGCCGGGCGAAGCAGTAGGCGCAGCCGTGCTCGCAACCGCGGTAGGAGTTGAGGCCCCAACTGAAACCGACATCGGGGCTGTCGTTCTTGGTCAGCATCGACTCCGTCGCATCGATCATGAACTGGGTCTTCGGATTCGGTCGCTCCTCGGGCGGGCAGTCTGGATCCGCCGCGAGGCGGAGCCGCTCGAAGCGGTTGGGCGGATTCACTCCGGCCCCTCGCCCGGGTGGGGGCGGCGGCAGCGGGGACGGCGGAGTGTTCATCCGAACACGTTAGCAAAAAACGTGGCTGCGCCAGTCCGAATCGATTGTGTCGCGGCATGTCGCTCGCCAAGGCCCTGCGCTCCAAGCCGATCGCCGCGATCAAAGGCGGCGCCGCGGTGGAGCAGCGCGAGGACCTGCTCGCGGTCGAGGAGCCGCTCGAGTTGCGGGTGGGCGGACGCAGCGTCGCGGTGGTGATGCGGACCCCGGGACACGACCGCGAACTCGCGGCGGGTTTTCTCGTATCCGAAGGCTTGGTTCGTGAACGCGACGCCGTGCTCGATCTCATCCGGTGCCGTGACGAATCCGTTCCAGCGGAACCCGGATCCGAGGAGAACATCATCGACGTCGTCCTCGCGCCCGGGGTGGAAATCGATCTTTCGCGCCTCACCCGGCATGTGTTCACGTCGTCGAGTTGCGGCATCTGCAGCCGCGCAACGATCGCGGCGGTGCGATCGCAGTTTCCGCCCATCGCGGCGCCGTTGTCGCCGAGCCGTAAGGTGCTGGCCGTGCTGCCCGATCGCCTGGCCACGGCGCAGGAAGGTTTTGCGGCCACCGGGGGTTTGCATGCCAGCGGGTTGTTCGATGCGCGCGGGGTCCTCGAGGTGGCGCGCGAGGATGTCGGGCGGCACAACGCCCTCGACAAGGTGATCGGCTGGGCGTTCTTCGAGAACCGGTTGCCGCTGTCGGGCCGGATCCTGCTCGTGAGTGGACGCGTCTCGTTCGAAATCATGCAGAAGGCGCTCGCCGCCGGCATCCCGTGCGTCGCGGCGATCTCCGCCCCGACGAGCGCGGCCGTCGAGTTTGCCGTGGCCAGTGGGCAGACGCTGGTCGGCTTCCTCCGGGGCGAGCGGATGAATGTTTACGCCGGCACCTTGTCGGAGTGAGGGTGTCGGAGGTTTCCCGGGAGATCCCGGGAAACCGACATCTGCGATGATAAGAAACAACCTTCGCCTCCAATGTGCCGTCACGCGGGTCGCCGCCTGGCTCGCGGCCCTCTGTCTGCTCTGCGTCGCGGCGGGGGGAATCCTGCCGCTGCGGGCGGCGGAGAGCGAGACGATGGCCGAGCGCAACTTGAAGAAGATCGCGGAGCGCCAGCGTGAGCTGTTCGCCGAGGCGGCGAAACAAGGTGACAAGCTGGATGCGGAGACCTTTCGGGCGCAGGCGCAGTCGATTGCCCACGAGTACGAGTTGCTCGTGCGCAACAACCCGACCTTTCCCGCGGCGTACGCGGCCTATGGCTACATGCTCGGCAAGATCGGCATGGCGTCGGAGGCGACGGCGATGCTGATGAAGGCGAACCAGCTCGATCCCGACATTCCGCTGGTGAAGAACCAGCTCGGCAACCAGCTCGCCGAGGCGGGCAAGCCAGTGCAGGCGGCGCCGTATTACATTGCGGCCATCAAACTCGCGCCCAACGAACCGCTCTATCACTACCAGCTCGGCACGATCCTCGCCGAGGCGCGGGACGAATTTCTGAAAAGCGGCGAGTGGACGCGGCCCTCGCTCGATGCCGCGATGCACGCGGCGTTCAAGCGCGCGGCGGAACTGGCGCCGGATCGCTTCGAGTTCGCGTACCGCTACGCCGAGTCGTTCTACGATTTGGAAAAGCCGGACTGGGACGCGGCGCTGCAGGTGTGGAGCGGGCTGGAAGACAAGGCGCCGACGCCGATCGAGCGGCAGACGATGCGCCTCCACGCCGCCAATATCTGCCTCAAGCTCGGCAAGCCCGACCACGCGCGGGCCTTGTTGAACACGGTCGAGGAAACGGCCCTGCAGACCCACAAGCAGAAGCTGCTCGATCAGCTCGGCGCCGCGGCGGCGAAGTAGGGTGGGCGGGATCGCGCACCGCCCGACACACCTCGGTGAGGCGGGCTTGCGGACGGTCCTTTCGCGCGCCCAAACAATGCCGTCAAATGTAGGGCCGGCGCTCGCCGCCGGGCCTTTTCTCGAATGAAGGCAGAGGCCCGGCGGCGCGCGCCGGCCCTACAGGGAAGATGTCGTGGCGGCGGTCGGGAACGCCGCGGCCTCGCTTCGCTTGCGCTCCGGTGGCGGAGCCGTCCAAGCTTCGCGCTCTTTCATGAGTCTTCTCGACAAGATGGAACGCTGGCTGGGCCGCTTCGCGATTTCGAATATCTCGCTCTACATCGTCATCGGCCAGGTGTTCGTGCTGCTGGCTTATCTGGCCGGCCGGATCAACCTGACCGGATTCCTGCTCGTGCCGGCACTGGTAACGCAGGGCGAGTGGTGGCGGGTGTTCTCCTTCCTGTTGATGCCGCCGCCGCCGGGAGTGTTCGGCTACATCTTCGTGGCCTTCGCGTGGTACATTTTCTACCTGATGGGGAACGCGCTCGAGGGCTCGTGGGGCACATTTCGTTTCAACCTTTTCCTGCTGCTCGGCGCCGCGCTCACCGTGGCTGCGGCCTTCGTCACGCCCCGTTACGCAGCCACCAACGCGTTCATCGCGGGATCTGTGTTTCTCGCCTTCGCGTACCTGAATCCCGATTTCGAGCTGTCGCTGTTCTTCATCCTGCCGGTGAAGATCAAGTGGCTGGCGCTGCTGACGTGGGTTTTGTACGGCGTGTCCTTCGTCCGCGGCGATCTGCCGACGCGCCTCCAGATTCTCGCCTCGGTCGGCAACTTTCTCATCTTCTTCGGTCGCGACATCTGGCTGTCGATTCGGCATCGCAAGCGCGTGATGGTGCGACAGGCCGAGAAGGCGGCGCAGGCCGAGGAGCCGCGGCATGTGTGTTACGTCTGCGGCAAGACCGACCGCACGCATCCCGACCTCGACTTCCGCTACTGTTCCAAGTGCGCCGGGGATCAGTGCTACTGCCCGGATCACATTCAGAATCACGCACACGTCGTCGCCGCCAATGAAACCAAGGCGGGCTGATCCGCTCGCGGGGATCGCGACGCTCGTCACCGTGGGCGACTGGCTCGGCTGGGCGGAAAAGTCCTACGCGCGGGCGAAGCTGGCGGTCGGGCAGGTCGCGACGAACGCCCATGACGAGGCGCTGTATCTCATCCTGCGCACGCTCGAGCTGCCGCTCGACAGCACCGCGAAGGTCCTGACCCGAAAGCTGCGCGCGCCCGAGCAGGCGAAGATGACAGAGGTTTTTCGACGACGTATCGTGGAGCGTGTGCCGGCCGCCTACCTCACGCGCGAAGCCTGGCTGGGCGAGCATCGTTTCTACGTCGACGAACGCGTCATCATTCCGCGCAGCTATTTCCTGGAAATCATTCCGCAGCAGCTCGCGGACTGGTTGCCGAAGGGACGGAAAGTTCGCCACGTCGTGGACGTCTGCACGGGCTCCGGCTGTCTCGCGATTCTGCTGGCGAAGCAGTTTCCTGATGCCGCCGTCGACGCCTGCGATCTATCTGCCGATGCGCTCGAAGTGGCGGCGATCAACGTGAAGGCGCACCGGCTCAGCAAGCGCGTGCGGCTTTATGCGAGCGATGTGCTGGATGCGGTTCCGGTGCCGCCCGGCGGTTACGACCTCATGCTCAGCAATCCGCCGTATGAACCGAGCGCGCTGGTCGATGGCCAGGCGCCGGAGTTTGCCGCGGAACCGCGCATGGCCCACGACGGTGGTCGCGACGGCATGGAGATTGTGCGCAAACTGGTGCGGCAGGCGGCGGAGAGGCTCCAGCCGCATGGCATCCTCGTGATCGAAGTGGGCGGTCTGCGCGCAGCGATCGACCGCGAGTTCGCCGCCTGCGAACCGCACTGGCTGCACACGGAGGATGGTTCGGACTGCGTGGTCCTGTTCCAGGCCGCGCGCCTGCAACGGGCGACAAAGAAAAAATAGCGCCAGTCTCCGACTGGCGAAGGGCATTACGTTCCCGAGTCCGCGGTTCGAAACGATCTTCGCCGGTCAGAGACGCGGCGCTACCCGGAGCGAACGCTTACTTCTTCTCTTCGATCTTCCGCACCGGCAGCCCCGCATCGGCCCAGTCCTTGAAGCCGCCGACGTTGGCGACCTTCACGCCCTTGGCGGCGAGCGCCTCGGCGACGGCCTCGGAACGGCGGCCGGAGCGGCAGTAAACGATCACTTCCTTGCCGCTGTTCTTCGCGAGGAAATCCTTCCACTCGGTCTGCGCGCCGTCGAAATCGCTCTTCGGCAGCAGCACCGCGGGACCAGCGACGCCAGTCTCTTTCCACTCGGCGGCTTCGCGCACATCCACGAGGACGGCCTTGCCCTCCGCCACGCGCTTGGCGGCGTCCGCCGGCGTGACCTTCGGCGCCTCGGCCGCGAAAGCGAGAGACGTGGTGAGGAACAGGCCGAGGAGAAGGGTGCGGAGTTTCATGGCGGAAACTGTGCAGAAGGAACCGGGATTGGCCAGTCCGCAGGGATCGATGCTCAAGCGGAGGTTTCACCACCGAGACACCGAGACACAGAGAGATCCGGGTTGGCTTCGTAGCCCGCTGCGTGAGCAGCGGGACAACTTCAAGCGAAGCGCGCGAGAAATCCCTGCCCTCATGAGACCGTGTGAAAAGCCGAAAAATCCCGTCTTTGTCATTCTGGGCGCAGCGAAGAATCCATACTTTCGAGGGAGGTGCCCGCGTGGATGACCAAGCCTGTCGCTGCGCTCGGTAACTTCGCTGCGCTCAGAATGACAGAGGATGAACACAGTCCCTCGCAGCCAGGGCCACCGCTGCCGGCCCAACCTCGTAATCCAGGCATTCTCCGGCGCTTCTCGGTGTCTCTGTGTCGGTGGTTCAATCGTTGGGGTGGACCTCGTGAGGTTCTTCGAAGCGGCCTCAAAATTGGGGTCTCGCGGGCATCGCCGGTATTCAACCCGGGCAGCAGTAGATTCGGCGGTGCGCCCCCTTTCGCTCTATCTCGATACGTCCGTCATCGGCGGCTACTTCGATCCCGAATTCATGGCGGACACGCGGGCTCTCTGGCGGCTGATGGAGGCGGGCCGGTTTCGATTTGTTACGTCCCAAGTCGTCATCGAGGAGGTCCTTGGTGCGCCACCCGAAGTGCGCGAATTGATGTACCGGTATTTCCCGATGAAAGATGTACTGGCGCGCTCGGAAGCGACGGCGCGGCTGGCGCAGGCGTATCTCGCGCGGAAAGTCGTTCCGCCCGATTGCAGCAATGACGCCTGGCACGTGGCAATGTGCTCGGCGTCACGGCTCGACTGCCTCGTCAGTTGGAATTTCAAGCATCTGACGAATGTACGCCGCGAGGCCGGGTTCAACGAAGTGAACCGCTTGCAAGGCTACCCACCGATGCGCATCGTGGCACCAACCTTCCTCATCCATGGCCAAGAAGAAAAAGGCTTTTGATGCCGTGGCGGCTTCACGCCGCTGGCGGCGCGCATCGAGCCGGCGGCTGAGCAAGATGACGTTTCCCGAGCAGCAGGAATATTTGAGGCGGGTGACAGAGGCCTTTTTTGCGGGCAAGCCGCCGCCGAAGGCGACCGCGTTGGAGCGCCGCTAAGCCGGAGCCAGGCCGGCGTAAACCGGCAGGCAAGCGAAGCCATTCATTAGCTTGCCCACCCGTCGGCGCGCCGGAAAACTCTGCGGCTACCCGAATCCCGGACGTCGACCCCAGCTCGTCCACCAAGGCCGTTTTTCTGTCGTACTCCAGCGATGACACGGCGGTCGCGTTGGCGGTGTGCGAGGCGCTGCGCGAGGCCGGGATCGAAGTGTGGATGGACCGGAGCGAGTTGCAGGGCGGCGATGCCTGGGACGCGAACATCCAGCGGCAGATCCGCGAGTGCGCGCTGATCATCCCGATCATTTCGAAGCGCACCCAGGCCCGGCGCGAAGGCTACTTCCGGCTCGAGTGGCGGCTGGCCGACGAACGCATGCGCCTCGTCGCCGACGGCACGCCGTTGATTCTGCCGGTCGCCGCCGACGAGACCCGCGAGCAGGACGCACTCGTCCCGAAATCCTTCCTGACCGTCCAGTGGACCCGCCTCCCGCACGGCCACGTGCCGCCGGCGTTCGTGGCGCGCGTGCGCCGGCTGCTCGGCCTGGAATCGCCCGTCGTTTCGAAAACCCTGTCGGCAGTCGGAATGCCTGCGGTACCAACGGGCGATTCCTTGGCGGCGCTCGAAGCGCCGGCTGCGGTACCGCCGATGAGCGGGGCCGGCGGTGGATACATCTCATCCCGACGAAGCTGGCGGCCCTTCGCCGTCGCCCTCCTCGGCGTGCTCGTGGGAGGGATCGCGATCTGGTTTTTGAAACCGGCGCCGAAGATCGAGCCACGAAGCGGCTCGAAACCGCTTGCTCGTTTCGCCCACGAACTACCTCCGAGCGTGTCATTCCGGAACACCGGCCGACCCGTGATCGCCCTCTCTCCTGATGGGCGTTCATTTGTCTACAACACCACCTCCGGCCTCTTCCTCCGGAAAATGGAGGAGACGGAAGCGCGTGTCATTCCGGGGACGGAGACCATCCTCACGTCAAGTCCCACTTTCTCACCCGACAGCCAATCGCTGGTGTTCTTTTCTGGCAGCGATCTGAGGAAAATCTCCGTTAACGGCGGAGCGTCGGTGGCCGTCGCCCCGGCTCCGGATAGTTTTGGGATGAGCTGGGGGAGTGACGGAACGATCCTGTACGCCCAGACGGACGGCATCTGGCGAGTTGCGGCCGCGGGTGGCGCGTCGGAACGGATTCTCCAGGCCGTCGAGGGAGAATTACTTGCCGCACCGCAGTTCCTTCCCGACGGGAAATCTATTTTGTTCACGGCCCAGAAGGGCTCGAGCGGATTTCAAGTTGAGGTGGGGTCCCTCGTGGGAGGCGAACGCAAGGTGGTGGTCCCTGGTGGGTATTTCGCCCGCTATCTTCCGGCGACCGGGCATCTGCTTTACGTTGTCGACGGCGAGCTCTTTGGCATCGCTTTCGACCCCGATCGTCGGAGTACCGTTGGCGTCGGGGTTCCCCTCGTGCAGGGCGTTTCATCTGTCCAGATGATGGCCAACTTCACCGTGTCCGAGGACGGAACTCTGCTCTACTTGGTGGGCCGACCGGCCCTGACGGTTCCAGTCTGGGTCGATCGCCAGGGAAAGGAAGATCCCCTCAAGATGGAACCAGCCCAATACGGCAGTTTCGCTTTGTCGCCCGACGCGAGCAAAGTGGCGCTGGGGGTTCGGACCAGTCCCACCACCATTGGTTTGGCGGTTTGGGATTTTGCGGGGGAAACCCGGATGCGTCTCACGTTGGGCGACCAAGGCGGAAGTATCCCGGTGTGGAGCCCGGACGGCTCCCGAATCATTTACGACAGTCAGGACGGCAGAATTTCAGCCAAGCCCGTCAATAATACGCGCCCGCCGGAAGTCATGGTCGAACGCATCCAGGGGCAAGCAGGCCGAATAGGTCCCTATGCCATTACGCCGGACGGTCGCTCGGTCCTTTTTTCAGGATCCGGCCTCGCGGCCGATTCGGACATCGGCATGGCTCCGCTCGACGGCAAGGGAGAGATTAAGTGGCTCCTCAACGCGAAGGGGTTCTTCGAAGCGGGACCAGCGCTCTCACCGGACGGTAAATGGATGGCCTATAGTTCCAATGAGTCGGGCCGAAACGAAGTCTATGTCAGTCCATTTCCGAACGTGGACGAAGACCGGGTGTTGATTTCGAACGCGGGCGGCGATCGCCCCCTGTGGTCCCACGACGGCAAAGAGCTTTTTTACGTGGGCGGGATTACTCCTCAGACACGGCGATTCATGGCTGCAACCGTGTCAGCCGAGGGGGGCAAATTCAGGGTAGTCTCAAGAAGTCCGCTCTGGAATGGGACCAACGAGAATCTGCATTTCGTTACCAATGGCGGAATCACAATGGTCCGGCCAATCGGACCCAGTCCGGACGGCCAGCGATTCCTCGTGTTGAAGGAATTCAACGCCAGTGCCGATCGTGCACCGGAACGAATCCACATCGTCCAGAACTGGACCGAGGAACTGAAGCGTCGCGTCCCGGTCGCGGCGAAGTAATTGGATTTTTGCCGCAGGCAAAAATCCTAACTCTGGTTTTCGCGGAGCGAAAACCTCGTGGCGGGACAATGGCCTTGCCGCAGAGTTTAGCCCGTTTACGTTCCGTTCATGTCGAAATCCGCCGCACCAACCTTTTCGTTGGACCGTTCGGCGTTTTCAGTCGGGCGCCTGCAAGACGACGACAGTCAGGTGGACTATTGGCTGTCGCAGCCGCCGGAAAGGCGAATTGAGGCGGTGGAGTTCTTGCGCGGAGCGTTCGATCAGGAGGCCTACTCTGCACAAAGACTTCGCAGATTTTTTGAGACTGCTAAACGCGCATAGCGTACGCTACCTGGTCGTGGGAGGCTACGCCGTCGCGATGCACGGGCATCCCCGCTACACGGGTGACCTTGATATTTTTGTCGACACCACGAACGCCAACGCGTCAGCCCTCGTCGACGCTTACCGCGAATTCGGTTTCGATCTCCCGGGCCTGACGCCGGAGCTCTTTACTGCCGCTGACAACGTCGTTCGCATTGGAGTCGAACCGGTCCGCCTCGAAGTCCTGACGAGTATTTCCGGGGTGGCATTTGCCGATGCCTATCCCCGGCGCGTCGAGGTCGTTCTGGGCGATATCACGGTGCCCTTCATCTCCTACGACGACCTCATTACGAACAAGCTCGCAAGCGGGAGAGGGAAAGATCGGGTTGATGTCGAGGCACTGCAAAAGCGATCGAAGCGTGCCCCCTAGAAAGGTCCCGTAGCACCTACGTCATGGAGTGGAGCGACGGGCGTTTCAGCCACTCTGCAGTGAGAGAAGGCCCTTTTTTCTCCGCCCTCTACCTCGGGTTTTCGCGGAGCGAAAACCCTAGCGCGCCAAATCGTACAGCGCGTAACCCGCGAACAGATTCGGCAGCGTGCGGCACGGCGTGTGCCAGTTGCCGGCGAGGTGCGCGCGGCGCGCGATCGTGATCCCCTTGGCCTCGCAGAAGTGCTCGAAGTCGGCCACCGAAACGGGATTCGCCGGACGGCTTTCGAACCATTCGGTCGTGTAGACCTCGTTCTTGATCTTCCGGCCCTGCAGCAGCGTGTTGACCCGGTTCTTCCAGAAGCCGTGGTTCACGAAGCCGACCGTGACGAAGCGGCCGACGCGCAGTGCCTCGTCGATCACCGCGGTGGGATCGGCGAGCTCGTGCACCGTGCGCGAACAAATCACGCGGTCGAAATGCTTGTCGGGGAATGAGCGCATGAACGAGGTCATGTCGCCCTGGTAGGCCGCGAGGCCGCGGCGGACGCACTGGGTGATCTTGGCAAACTCGAGGTCCACGCCGATGCCCGAGACCTGCTTCGTCTGCACGAGATAGTCCAGCAGCACGCCCGGGCCGCAGCCGAGATCGAGCACCCGGGTGCCGGGTTCGACCCAGTCACCGATGATCTGCATGTCGACCGTGCGTTTGAGGACCTGCTTGGTCATGGGCCGAACGACTCCCGGTTGTAGCCCGCTGCGTGAGCGGCGGGACCAATTCGTTTCGAAACGGTGGTGGTCCCTGCGCTCACGCGCAGGGCTACGACGTGCTTCGTGACGTCGAGGTTAGATTGCATAATCGAACTCGTACGGCTCATCGCGCTCGAGGAAGGCGCGCACCAGGGCGTAGAGTTCCTCGGATTCGAGCAGGAAGGAATCGTGACCGAGGTCGGTGGATAGCTCCGCGTAGCTCCCGCGTTTGCCGGCCCGCAGGAGCGCGAGGGCGAGGGCGCGATTCTGGTCGGGCGGGAAAAGCCAGTCGCTCGTGAAGCCGACGATCAGCGCCTCCGCGTCCACCGGCGCGAACGCCTGCTCGAGCGAGCCGTAGGCGTGCGCGAGGTCGAACTGATCGATCGCCCGCGTGATGTAGAGATACGAGTTCGCGTCGAAGCGGTTGATGAAGCTCTGGCCTTGGTGGCGCAGGTAGCCCTCGACCTCGAACTGCACGTCGAACGTGTACGCATCGGCATGAGCGCCATCTTTTTTTCGGCGGCCGAACTTCCGGTCCATGCTGGCGTCGGTGACGTAGGTGATGTGCGCCATCATGCGCGCAATCGCGAGGCCGACGCGCGGGCCGCCTTCCTTCGGATAATCGCCGTGGTTCCACGCCGGGTCCTGCATGATCGCCTGGCGGCCAACCTCGTTGAACGCGATCGCCTGCGCGCTTTCGCGGCCGGT
>CANJCM010000070.1 GCA_947472765.1 Opitutia bacterium | reverse complement strand
GGGCCGTCGAATACACCCGCTGGACCCAGCGCCTGGCTAGGACCGTACGGAATGGAACGCATTCGTTCTGCCGGTGAACGGGAAAATAACTGCTTTACGGCGCCCGAGAATCGGCCCCGATGCAGCGGCGTCCACACTACGAGAGAGCGTAGAAACGGCACGCGACCTGCCACACGGTCCATTTCGTGGAAATCGCTCTGAGGCGACTCACCTGCCCGCACGCTTCCACTTGCTGGAGCTACCCTGCCAGTCGAACCCTGAGCCAACATCCAATTAAGCCACCGACTTGGGTTTTCGCCCCCGATGGGCGGCCGTGAGCAGAGCATATCCAGGACGCAGGATCCCTGAAGGCGTAAATTGGACGAAGCCGACCTGCGCCGCGATGCACATCAATTCGCCGCGGTGCTGCACGCCCAGCTTGCGGTGTAGATCGCGTCGGACGCTGGAGATCGTCCCCGGAGTCATCCCCAATTCCCTCGCCGCCGTGACATTATCGCATCCGCCACCAATCACACACAATACAAGCTGCTCGCAGGGAGTGAGCAACCGAGCGTGGGATCGACCACTGGCGACATCCGCCCTGATTCGGTCCAAGATCGATTGACTCCAGTAAAACTGGCCGCAGGCGATGACTCGAATGGCATCAGCCAGATTCTCCGGAGCCTCCGCGGCTGAATCGAACATTCCGTGCACCGCCAATCCGCGCAGCGCAGCGAGAATCCGAAGCTCATGATGCGTGGTCACGACGAGAACTTGGCGGACTCCGTTCGCCCCTCCCGTGTGCATGGAAAGAAAGTCGATGACATCGCCTCCGAGCGAGGCGCCTACGCCGGTGATCAACAACTCCACCGGCCGGATGGCGAGAGCGGCCGAGGCACCATTTATCGAAGTCTCAAGGCGTACGTCGGCCCACGGCAGAATTCGTTGTACAATCTTGCACAGGGCATCGCCGTAGATGCGGTCGGCTTTCAGGATCAGGACAGACTGGATATCGAGGCGCGGATTGGGCTTGGGTTTCATTTTTTGGGGATGGAAGGGTGGGCATCACCCTCTGCAGCCAGAATGCGGGAGGCATCCGACGCACCCAAGTATCGCGCCGTAATTTCTGCGTAACTTCCGCAACAGTCGGGAAGGTGGACTCCCCCGCCCGCCGCCCGAACTAAGCCTCCGCGTTTGTTCGATAACGATAACCCGACTTGGGAATCACTTCGACTGAAGAGCGGAGATCTAGCTTCGCCGCCCTAAAGGACGACGTCAGCTTTCCGAGCAGCACCCGCATGTTGCTTGTATCCCCGCGGAAAGGACGGCCAAGAATTTCACTATAAAGCAATTCGTAAGTCGCCACCTGGCCGTCCGAGTCGTTCAGAACGCGGACGAGTTCAACTTCGCGCGGGGTGAGTTCGACCACGCGGCGGCCGTGACGCAGCGTGCGCTTCAAGGGATCGATTCTCGCACCGGCAAACACAAGGGACTTGGCCGGACCGTTGCGACGTCTTGAGAGTTGGCTGTGCCCGACTGCTCGGTACCGATCAATCTGGGCCAGCACGACTTCGATTCGGATCGGATCGCGGTGCACGACGTCCGCACCCAAGACAATCTGCCGAGCTTCGACGGGAGCCGTCAGGCCCGCGGCGGCCAATACAATCACCCTCGCCGGGGTCCGCGTATCACTGGCCCGGAGCAACCCAATCACATCGTCGGAATAGCCATCGTTGAGTTGATGTCGTACAACGACCACCCGCGGCTGCACCCGCAGCAAGGTGCGCCTCGCACTCCGGACGGAGTCGCATTCAACACAAGGCCAGCCCCGTCGGGTGCAAAGCGCCGTCAGCACCACCCGTTGCGGCCGTTCACTCGAAACAACAACTACCATCGGTCAAGTCGGCAGGATGAGAACCAGCCGGAAGAAATCACCATGCGGCCGTACAGTTACGCCGAGCAACCCTCGTCCCTTTCGGACCGCGCGAACCAGGCCGCGGGTTGAAACGTTGGCGAGCGGAGAAGCGTCACCGTCCAGCCACGCTTCGGCATGCCCCCGTTCCATCGCCGGTCCTCCGGTGGAAATCGAAAGCATAATCCCGGGCTGGCTCGTCACCGCCATCCGTCGATTGATCCAGTAATACGGCTTGCCTCTCGAACCTTCCGTCACGGCATCAAGTCGGGGCAAAGTCTCGCTTGTGATACGGATGGTACTGTTGGCCGGCGCGGTCTGAAGGGCGGCTTCAATCGCAGGTACCAGCGCGAGGAGAAATTCGATTCCCGACAAGCCCCGGATGGGTAGCGAGTCATCCATGGGAGCCACGTCCACCAACTTGTTCGAGTCGGCAATCCTCTCGAGTCGACTCGCAATGTTTGCTGCATGGCGCACCCCCGTAGCCACCAGGGCCGGCGACGAGTCCCGACTGCCATAACTTGAAGCAAAAAATGTCTCCGCGACCACGACGGCAGCCTCGGCAGCCTTGCGCGCCTCTTCCATTCCCCTCCACAGGTGCGAAGCGGTCGCATCCAACTTGATTCTCTCACCCATATAACTCGTCGCGCTCGCCAGATGGGCGTTGATCGTCGAAAGAAGCCCGGCGGTCTGTAAAAGCGCGTCCCTCGCACACTCGGAAGCCACTAACTCGACTTCACGTTCAAGCCGGGCCGAGTCCAAATCGCGTGACACCGCACTCGCCTGACCAATCAGCTTGCGTCCTTCCCGGCGCGCTCGCGTTCGGTCGATCCACTCCGGCAGCTGTGCTTCAAATCGTCCCCGCTCCGGAAGCGGCTTCCCCAAAAACTCGTACACCTGAAGTGGGATTGCCCGGCGCAAGTTCTCATCCGTGTCGAAGGCGGTGAGGACCACAAAGCCCAGGTCTTCATCCACCCCGGCAGCCTGTTTTATAAACGTCAGGCCATCCATTTCGGGCATCTGAATATCAACAATGCACAGGTCAAACGGCCCGTCCGCCAGCAGCCGGAGAGCCTCGGAAGGCCGGGACGCGAAGGTAAGTTCATACTCCCGCGCCAGCCGCAAGCGCAGCGCTGTGTAAACCGGACGTTCGTCATCGACGACCAAAATTCGGGGCATCAATAAATCAGAATTAGACGCGCACACGTTAATCCTCCAAGTTTAGGCGCAATTATGACGGCATCGCAAGCATAGCCCCTCCTATGACTAAACTTGGCGGAAAAGTGACACAAACGCGCGTCCCTCCATTCAATCTACTTTCAATTCTCATCTTACCGTGGTGAAGCTGAACTACACGTTCACAAATCGCCAGACCTATTCCTGCACCAAAGCGACTGCCGTTGACCTGCTTTGTTGTAAAGTAAGGCGAGAAAATCTTATCACGCAGTTCCACCGGAATGCCACGGCCGTTGTCCTCGACAGCCAACTCGACTCCATCCACCCCTTGCAGTTTGCTGCTTATGCATATAGTTCCACCGTCTGCAACAGCTTCCATAGCATTCACAATAATATTTGTCATCATTCTATGAATAAGAATCTCATCCGCCTTAAGCTCCAGTTGTTCCGCTATATCGCATATCATTTTAATGGAACGACGTGAGGCTGCCACAGAAGCCACCTGCATGACCCTTTCCGCGATAAGCTTCATCTTAATATTAGCAAACTTTAGATTTTTTGGTGCAGCAAGTGAATTTACGTCACCTAAATATTCCAGCATCGTCTCCGATGATTGTTTTGCCGCCAAAAAAATCTCCCGCTTCTGTCCGTCACTTCCAAATTGCGCATCCACATGCTGCAACAACGTCAACATTGGCGTCATAAGATTTTTAAGATCATGCGCAAAACCGCGGGCAACAAGCTCAACATGATCCAGCCTCTCCTTTAATGCCGACTGCTCTATAAGACGCGAGTGAGCCATGATGTTATCTATAAGCTGAGCTAGCGAATGCAATCTTTGCACTTCAAGGTATGTATATGGCCACCGGTTTGACTTACGTCCAAGCGTAAGAACGAGAGAGGCCCTCATCCTGAGTGGAGATACGACCACCATGGCACCGATTTCCCTCTCAAGCATAAAACCACCCAGCTCATGAAGCGATGGGCTCGGCTTGCGCCGCTCTAGGCTTTCTGGTGTCACCCACCCCATTTCAAGCAGTGACGAGAATGCGGCTGGCGATACACCCAAAGCGAGCGCGTCGATATTGCCGTCGCCCGTGTTCTCCATACGCGCACCGTTCGCATGGAAAATTCGCGCCAGCAACGAGGCATAGTTAACACTGCCGGAAGCAGTTGCTTCATCGATACTGGCTGCGATTATAATTTCTCTAGCAGTCGCCGTTTGCTTCTGCCCATCCATGTCCAGCCATTCGCGCGTCCTTGAGTCACACCAAAATATAGTAAACGCCCACACCAGAACGCCGGCGATAAGCGCAGATCCATACCCAAATTTCTCCGCAAGTAAAACCCAAGCTACAACCATTTCTAAAGCTGCCAGAATCGAGATAAATATGCGCTGCGCTAATGCCACAATTATTTCTCGGGGCTCGTAAATGTTATACAAATACATTGTCCATGCATTAAGCAAGAACGAGAGCATGAATATGATAACACTGATTTTCTTAAAAATCTGAATCTGAAACAGATTTCCAGTCGATGTGAGCACCACAATCGTCAAGCACGAGATCCCCATATTTAACACAAGACACTGAAGCTCCATCAGCCTAACTCCAGCCTGCTCTCGCAATTGACGAATTGCTTGCGCAATAAGCGCCAAATACATCACAATTCCTGCGACTGAATAAATTATATATGATATACCACGTTGTGTAACAGCCGGTTGACCGTCATAGAAAATAAACGACTCGTTATATGCGAGTAATGACAAGCACGCGCAAGCAAGGAACCATTTAGCTGATTTAGCTAATAGGGCCCGCATTGTGGGCTCCACCAACGACTCTTTTAGCAGCCAAACAGCCCAAGGAAAGTAGGCTGCAATAAGAGCGTTTGTGCGGAGGAGAAAAAGGAACACTTCGTCTGGTGCTACGGTGTGTTGCGCACGAACTACCACTGCGGCCACGGACAGTAGCCAAGTAGCTACCGCGAAGGAAATTAGAGAAAAAACCTGATTCGTCAGCCTTTGCGGGTTAAGTGCGTATACCGCACCACCTACTGCTAGACAAAATACTGCAACCGCTGCAATCAGTCCGATCATTGGTTAGTTCAACGTTGGGGCCGACTTCTATCCGAGAATTTCATGGTAGATTTAAGCCGCGCTGCAACGCGCTAATCGATTTACCCCAAATTAGGGGCCTCCAAATTGCGGTATCCGCCGGATTGAGGCGACTCCGTGTAGGTGCCGTTACGATGAGTGTTGTCTCATCGCTTCCCCCACTGACATCGCCGGAGAGTTCGTTACTTCCTCACGACGTCCCTCACCGCGCTATCAATGACAGCCGGCGAGGTGAGCTCCTTGCTGCCGCGCGCGCCGAGTTCCCCGAGTTTGCGAGCACCAGGGAGGAGCATGCCGGTGAATGAGCCAACCGCGGAATTGTACCCCTTGACCGCGGAGTCCAAACCCCGCCCGACTTTGTCAAGGTTGTCCGCGAAGGTTGCCACCCGATCGTAAAGCGCTCGCCCGAGCTCGCTGATTTCCTCGGCGTTCTTCGAGATCGCCTCATGGCGCCAGCCGTAGGCCGCCGCTTTTAGGAGGGCGATCAGGGTCGTGGGAGTGGCGAGGAGGACTCGCCGGGAGAGCGCGCGGTCCATCAGGGTGTTGTCCGCCTGCAGTGCCGACGTAAGGAAGTGGTCGCCGGGGAGAAAGAGCACGACGAACTCAGGCGCGGGTTGGAACTGCTCCCAGTAGTTTTTGGCCCCGAGGGCGTCGATGTGACCCCGGACTTTCAGCGCATGCTCGGCCAGATGCGCCGCTCGCGCGGCCTCATCGTTGGTATCGCCGGCCGCCCGAAACGAGGCCAGCGGCGCCTTGGCATCGACGACGATGCGCTGACCGCCGGGCAATCGGATCACCACATCCGCCCGCAAACTGCCGGACGTTTCCTGCTCGGTGAAGTCACAGTACGGCACCATGTCGGCCATTTCCACGACCCGGCGCAACTGCAGCTCGCCCCAGCTTCCCGCGTACGTCGTCGATCGCAACGCGGTCGAAAGTCGTGCCGTCTCGGCCTGTAACTGCAATTGGGAAAAGTTCAGCGCCTTGAGCTGCTCGCCCAGCGCGCCGTACGCTCCCGCGCGGGCCTTTTCGATCTCCCCGATCTTCGCGTCGACCTTGTCGAGTGACTCCCGAATCGGCTTTACGAGGGATTCGACGGCTTGGCGTCGTTGCTCGAGATCGCCGGCCGATTGCTGCTGGAGGTGACTGAAGGCCTCCTGGGCCTGAGCAAGAAAGTCCTGGCGATTCGCACGCAGGGCGTCGGCAGAGAGGGCTTTGAACTCGTTCGTCAGTCGCGCATGCGCCTCGCGCTCGGCCGAAAGCGAGGTGGACAGCTGGGCGTTGACCGTCGTGAGACGCAGCACTTCCGCCCTGGCGGACTCGACCTCGGCAACAGTGCGGGAGGCATCCTCCTCGCGCAGGCGGAGGCGTTCGCGCAAACCCGCCTCGCGGCCACGCAGCGCGAGCCACATCACGGTTCCGACGACGGCGGCGGTAAGGACGATCGCGGCGAGCAGTTCCACCCTCCAAAACTCACCCTAGGCGACTGGGGAATCAACCTTTGATGCTCGCCTTGACAGGGCAAATCGCCCGATTCACACACGATCATGCCTTGGGATTTTTGCCGGGTGCCTGGTGCGCCTGCTCGTCTTCACCCCGCCCGCTGACGAACAAATGTCGGCCATCGCCACACCCCTACAAGTGGACAAGCCGCTCGTGCTCGTCGTCGACGACGAGTACGGGCCAAGGGAGTCGATTGCGTTCAGTCTGGCGTCAGATTTCACCGTCGACACGGCGGAGCGGGCCCGGGAGGCACTCGAAAAATTGAAGGCGCGCCGGTATGCGGCCGTCGTCCTGGACATCCGCATGCCGGAGATGGATGGCATCCGCGCGCTCGAGGAACTACGGAAAATCGATCCGCACGTGTCCGTCATTATGCTGACCGGATACGGCACGCTCTTGACGGCCCAGCAGGCGATGCTCGCGGGGGCGAATCAGTACATGCGGAAGCCGCCGGACATTCAGGACCTCATCGAAGCGGTGCGAAAGCAATCGCAAGCGACCCGGCTGAAGCGGGCCCAGGCTGCGGCCGTTCAGGAAGCCGCGGACATGAACGTCGCCCTGAAACGTGAGATTGAGCAGAATGAACCCCAGATCTGGCAGGCGCGCGCGTCCGTCGAACTCGTTCACGATCTCAATAATCCGCTCACGGTCGTTATTGGCTATGCGGCCCTGGTGGCCGAAGAGGCCCGCAATCTCGGGCAGCACGATCCCGAACTTGCGAAGAAGCTGCTCGACTATGCCGCGATGGTCGAGCGTGCGGCGGAATACTGCCACCACCTCTCGGAGAACTGGCGGATGGCATCGAAGCAGGCCACGGAATTTGGTGCGGTCGACCTCATCCGCGTCGCGGAAGACGTGCGCCAGGTGATTTTCTTTGGCAATACCGCGATCCAAATTTCCGGATTGGAAAAGACCCTGATCCGCGGATCGCGTTTCGAACTCATGCGCGTGCTCCAGAACCTGTTCAAAAATTCACTCGAAGCCGGCGCGACCCAATTGGATTTCGTCGTGAGCCGACGCGGCAGTCAGGTTGAAATGACAGTCAGTGACAACGGAATGGGCATGGATGCCGATCGGGTTAAGCGGGCGCTGCACGGTGGCTTCAGCAGCAAGGCGAGTGGCACGGGACTGGGGTTGAGTATTTGTCGCCACCTGGCGGGGACCCACGGTGCGACCTTTCATCTGCAATCCTCACCCGGCAAAGGCACGCTGGTCCGACTCGTGTTTCCCGCGGCTCCGCAGGGATGAAGCGCCGTCGAGTTAAGATTACCGGCATCGGGCCGGTCACGCCCGCCGGCATTGGCCGCGAGGCATTCTGGAACGGCATCCTCGAACCGGTCAGCCGAGTACGGCCTTTTACGAAGTTGGGACCGGAATACGGCGAATTTGTAGCAGCCTACCTAGATCGCTTCCAAATCGCTGACTTTATACCTGCAAGGATAATTCCAAAGGGAGCAGCCAGACATACACTATTCGCGCTTGCCGGAACAATACTTGCGCTCGATGACGCAAAGCTATCTACGGATCTCTTAAACAAGTCTCGCACTGTGGTCTTCGCCGGTTCGTCGCTCATGGACTTCGAAGGTATAGGCAAAACAATCGAAGCTGTAAAGGATCGCGGGCTTCGCGCAGCAATGCCTCGGACTGTTTACACGACGAACGCGGCAGTGATTCCCGCCACAATCATCCAAAGTCTGGGGCTACGAGCCCAGAGCATGGCCATACAAACTTCGTGTTGCGCCGGAATGGATGCCATCGGGCAAGCCGCACGGCTAATCGCGAACGGCGAAGCCGAGATCGCAATATGCGGTGGAACCGAAGCGCCCTTATTCAGGTGCCCTTTGGTTGAGTTACGGGCAGCGGGACTCACACCAAGCACAATCGCTAACGCGCCAAACCTAGACCGTCCATTCGATCTCTGGCGCACCACCGGAGTCGTAAGTGAAGGAAGCTGCATGCTAATACTCGAGCCAGAAGAGAGTCCGCGCACAGGATACAGTTACATCTCCGGGTATTCCTTCGCAAACGATATCAACGGCACTCTCTGTAGCGGGATGACATTAGCAATGACGCATGCCATAGCTGACGCTAAATTACGGCCTAGCGCAATAGATTCGCTTAACGCGTGGGGCCCCGGCCACGGCTTAACCGATGCAGCCGAAGCAAGCGCCATCCATACAGTTTTCCGGGAAAACGCCTATGAAATTCCTGCCTATTCCATAAAAGGCTCTATCGGAAATCCACTTGGCGCAGCTCCGGCCATTCAGATCGCAGTAACGGCGCTCTCTCAGAAGCATAGCATACTCCCTCCGACAGTTAATTGGGATTACGCCGACCCTTCCTGTCAGTTGAATCTAAGCAACCGTTCGCGAGCCGTAAACATTTCTACAACGCTAGTAAACGCACACGGACTCTCCGGCGTCAATGCAAGCGTTGTAATGCAGCGATGCTAACATCGACCTCCCTTTTAGCGGCAATTGCCGTCTTGGCAGTGGGCGGTTTGATATTATTATCTAACCCCAATCGGACCGTAAATCGGTTAGTAGCGACGTGCTCAGCACACATCAGCATCTGGCTATTGTGCGTTCATTTCGCACTCACACAATCTGGAGCGGTCATCTGGCTCCAATCCGCCTGCGCCGTCAGTGCCTGGTTGCCGTTTCATTACTGGATGGTCAAGGAGAGCATTGTATCGAGCAATTTATTCGCTAAGTTGCGACACGCCTATTTCCCATGGGTAGCCGTTTCCACGGCATTAGCATTTATATGCTACACGGAATATTTTATCCCCTCCTACTCCACTCCGCTCAACCGCGTTCGTGGCTGGGGTTACTACACATATATTGCGTCGCTATTTTTGTTATATATGTGGGTTTTTTCCGACGGCTTTCGGTCGTTCAGAAAATTGACCGGCATCAAGAGACTAGAGCTTCAAGTATGGCTCGGCGGAGGGTGCGCGACCGCGGTCACGATTCTCACGCTAATGGGCATAAATTCCGTGACACACGATCTACGCTATATAATAGCCCAGCCCGTCACTGTTTTCATATACTATGGCATAACGGCCTACATAATAACAACATATCGCATCTTCAACGCCCGGCAGCTAATAATCGTAGGAACAGAGAAATTTATCCTGGTGTCGACTGTGGCCGCGGCAGCATACGCAATGGATGCAGCACTGAATAATATTCTACCTCAAACGGTTGCGTTTCTCGTGACAACTGCCGTATCGCTATGGTTCGCTGTATCTTTAAGCTCAAAACTCGACAGCTTTTTTTCGTTCTATCCTCAAGCTACCGCTGCACGTCATGCCGCTTTTATAGCAGCTCAACACGAGACACGAATTGATAAACTGGAGGGCGCCTTTCAAAATATTCTTAAAGGCTGGGGCCAAACGGATCACGCGATCATTCTTTCAGGAAACAAGAGTGGGTTTAGCGGAGGGGGAATTGAATTAAATGCCGACTCTCCGATAGTAGCTGAAATGAAGCAAATGCGGTGGGCTACGCCGGAGCGTTTAGCCCGAGAGCGTTTCTCACTTGGACGCGAGGCCGTATCCGCGTTTTTGGGGACCCATCAGCTAGGAGCTCTGGTTGTTGCAGAGGGACCTTCCCTGACCTCGCTGGTGGGCGTCGGCACGGCAGTCTCCCGGAGGCCTATAACTTACCCTCAGGTGACGCAACTGCTCGAGCTTTCTTCTATTATCGAGGGTGCACTCGAACGTGCACATTTCTCCGCCAAGGTTCAGCATACTGAACAATTGGCAACGGTAGGGCTCCTAGGGGCGAGCCTGGCGCATGAGATCCGAAATCCTTTGGTGACGATAAAGACGTTTGTTCAACTTCTGCCGAAGCACCATCAGGACGCTGCGTTTCGGGAGAAATTTTTCCGGCTGATAGGGGATGAGGTGGGGAGGATCGACCAATTGACCGACCAGCTCCTCGACTTGGCCTCCCCTCGGACCTATGAGGCAAAAATGATTGAATTACACCCGGTTTTGACGGCGAGCCTCGACTTGGTGGCAGCAAAGGCAGCGCATAAGAATGTGCGATTCTTGACCGATTTTAATGCGAGCCCCGACCAAGCTTTTACCGACGCCTCTGCAGCCAAGCAAGTCATGCTAAATCTCTGCTTCAATGCGATTCAGGCAGCGGAGTCACACGATCTTCCCGACCGATGGGTCCGGATCGCAACCCGCAATACCGAACAGGGAATTGAAATGGCTGTTGCGGACAGCGGAGTTGGAATTTCACCCGAGATTCGCCCCAAACTCTTTCAGCCGTTCCAAACCACTAAGTCGACCGGCTTTGGTCTCGGCTTGGCCATATGCAGCGACATCCTCAGCAACCTCAACGCAAGCATAACCGTAGATCCTCCAGTCCCAGGAACTGGCGCCACGTTTCGGGTAACCTTCCCATGCCAACCCCTGTCGTCCTAGCCACAAACGACAGCGCTTTAGCTGACTCGTGGGAGAGGCAAGTGCCGCCGGGCCGAGCGGCTCTCAGGCCCTTCAGCACTGGATTTCCATTCGGCACAGCCCCCGGGTTTTCCGCGGTCGTCGTCCTCGACGCTGCGTGCGATGGCACTCTCCCACCTGGCTTTGCTCGGTGTCCGACTGTGTTCGTCGGAGAGCCAGGGAGCCTTCCATTTGAACAGGCCCGTTTGACCGGAAGGGCCAGAGCGTATCTCTCTTACGAAGAAAGCGGCATCCGGTTGAAAGAGTTTCTGCCGCTCCTTGAGGAGCTCGCGGAAAGTCAGTCACTCTCAGCCATGCTTGCCGAACGAGCAAGGCGAGGCGAAGTCACGCGTCCCATTTTTCGGACCGTGGCACCTGACTGGGCTGAATTGTGGGACTTCGTCGAAGGGGCCGTCGAGAATCTCGACTCACGGGAAAGGTTGCTTGCAGAGTTTAGGCGAGCGTCGCGCCATCTTCTCCGCGCCTCACACGTAGTCTTCTTTCACCGGGAAGCCGATGGCTTCCGGGCCGACCGAGGCACGTCCTACGTTCCTGTGGGCGATCCTCTCGTTGCATTCTTCGAAAATCACCCAGCCGTTATCGATGGCTCGACCTGGGAAGGACCATCGGATCCGGTAGCGGAGCTTGCGGTCAGAAACCGGCTGGCAATTTGGGGCGCACGCCTTCTCGCGCCGATCCACGACAACGGGCGACTACTGGGACTCATCGCCCTCGGCGTGCGCGACGACGGCCAGCCATATGATGAACCGGACCGGCATCGAGTGATTATTTTCGCCCGGCTGCTTCGTCACATGCTGGCTCGCGCTGAACACCTCCATCGCCTAAGTCAACTCGCCGAGCAGGCCAGTTTGGGGTCCAAGTATCTCCCGGGAACACTCGTGCTAGGCCATAGTGAGAATGCCCCGCTACACGTGCCGCTCATCGTGCGCGAACTAATCGGTCAAGCGCGGCGTTCGCGCGAAATACAACGGTCTGTACCGAGTGATGCACAACCTTTCAGGGCAAGCGCAGGCATTATAGCCGAAACCGGTGGAGTCTGGGCATTCTGGCAAGAAGCTAGTAATGAAGTGAACGACGCGGCGGTTAAGGAATTTACCAGCCGTCGTGCGCTGTTGCGCGAAATTGCGCTAACGCTCAGCCATGAAGTAGGCAACGCCCTCGTATCGTTGACCACATTCAGGCAAACGTCGCCGGACCGCTCAATCCCGCCCGCCCTGATGGAGACCATCAAAGGCGACGTAGAAAAGCTTGAGACCTTGAACGACAAATTCTCTCTTATGGAGAGCTTGTATGAAGCAGAAATATCCAATGTAGATATTCGGGACCTAGCTCAAACGGTTGGCCACTCCCTCGGGGTACGGGTTGAAGTTGGACCGGACCCAATCGAGTTGTTCATCAACAAAAGGGCCCTCGATTTTGCACTCCGGTCGCTCACAAAATCCATTGCAGAGAACCGTCCAGATTTGGGAATGCGAGATTTAACACTTAAGGTCAGATCTGCCGGCTCTACTAATGACCTAGTAGCCTTGGTTTCGATAAAAGGACGCGAGCTCCAGCTTGAGGGCATTTTGCCTGCGCCAGCGGACGACTCAGTCCCGAATCAGGGTCGCATGAGCGTCTTTTTAGCGAAAGAAATACTTCGCCTACACCATGGCCAAATCCACGCTGGTCCGGGACTGGAGGGAACAGAGATACTAATCTCCTTTCGTCGGTGCTGAGCATCCAATGACACTTCTCGCCAATACAACTGAGTGGCTAAACAGCAACGCGGAAGTTGCCGCTGCGGTGGTATTTGGCTCGGCTTCTCGCAGCTCAAATTCCAATGCCGTCAAAGCACACGATATCGATCTCCATCTAGTCATTTCAAGTGAACGAGCAATTACCGCCACAGATTGGGAGTCTACGTTTCCCCACGATGGCTTCTGCCTAGCAGTCCACAGACCGGCCTCGGGCGGAGTTAGCAAGATAACGGTATTATTTCTGTCCGGTCAGCTGGATCTAGTCCTTGTGCCTAAACTGCCCCTGATGGAAGTCTCGCGGCGCTTTTATAACAATGAAAATGCGAGTGACCCAAGCCTAACAGCCGCACTAAATGAAATGGCGACCTGTCTGCACTCTGGATATTTTTTCATAAAAGGAGAGGAGGTATGGGCTCCTTTCTATAAAGATGTCGCCTTGCTGCCCGGGGTGCGGTTGTCGAACGACGATCTCTGCACACTCGCAGACTGCTTCCTCGCCGATGCGCTGTGGGTAGCTCAGAAGGCCACTTCAGGGGAAATTATTGCAGCTCAAAATGCACTCCACTGTAAGCTCTCCAGCTGTTGCCTGCGTCTATACCGTGAATTCAAACTTCGACGTGGTGAGCGACTTCTTTCCTTCGGTCTTGGCCGGCATGTCGAATCAATGGAGTCGCCGGAAATCCTTCCATCGCTCACAATCAATGCTAACGCTGAAGATTTTGCGATCAAACGCGAATGCCAGAAGACGCTAAATACAGTGAGCGTACTCATGACTAGCATGGGGATAAAATGGGTACCGAGCCTCTCGGCGGCGAAGCTACTCGCCAATTCTGGCATTTACCTTAACCCTACTGCGCGCTGAACAGCTCGGCGATCACGTCTTCCAGCGGGACGTCTTCGATCGTGATGTCGACCACCGGGCCGGCGCTCAGGACTTCCTGCGAGACGGCCACGACGTTCTCACCCGGCACGCGAAGGGTGTATTTGCCGTCCTCGCCGCGGTCCGTCGTCCCGTAACGGGATTGCCAGCCGTCCGGGAACGTTCCCGCCGGCACAAAGGTGATGATCTTCTTCCGGGCTCCGCCCGCCGTCTCCAACCGGTCCAGCGCCCCATCATAGATCTTTCGCCCTTTGTGGATCACGATCACGCGTTCGCAGAGTTCCTTGATGTCGGCCATGTAGTGACTCGTCAGCAGAATCGTCACCCGATACCGCCGGTTGTAGTCGCGCAGGAACTGGCGGACCGCCTTCTGCGACACGACATCCAGGCCAATCGTCGGTTCATCGAGGAAGAGCACGCGCGGCCGGTGCAGGAGGGCCGCAATCAGCTCCATCTTCATCCGCTCACCGAGCGACAGTTCCCGCACCATCACGTTGAGCTTCTTCTCCACCCCGAGCAGCGCGACGAGTTCGTCGAGGGTCGTCTTGAATTGATCCGCCGGCAGCCCGTAGATGGCCCGCAGGAGGTGAAAAGACTCGATCGCCGGCAGGTCCCACCAGAGCTGGTTCTTCTGGCCCATCACGAGCGCGAAGATCCGCCGGTAGGCGTTCTCGCGGCGCGTCGGGTCGAAGCCCGCCACCCGGGCCGTGCCACTCGTCGGATAGATAAGCCCGGAGAGCATTTTCAGCGTGGTGGTCTTGCCCGCGCCGTTCGGCCCAAGAAAGCCGACGAATTCACCCTCCCGGATGGAGAACGAGATGTCCTTGGCCGCCGCCGTCTCCTCGAACTCGCGCCGGAAGAGTCCCTTCACCCCGCCCCAGAATCCGGGCTGCTTCTTGTAGGTGCGAAAGATGCGCGTGAGCTGCGTGACTTCGATCATGGGCGCCGGAGTGGAAACCAAAGCACCGTCGCGGCCAAGTTAAGATGCACGCGCGATCGCCGTTCGGCGGCAAAGCGCCCGCGGCTCAATTCGCACCGTTCCCGCCGGCGGGGTTCTGCAACTGCTCCCGCCAGCTCCCGATTTTCGCCTGGGCACCGAAGTGCTCGGCCTTGGGCTTGTCGCCGCGCTCCATCCAAATCCGGGAAAGCGTCGTGTTGATGAAGAGGTCCTGGGGTCGCAACGCATGCGCCCGCTCCCCCGCAGCCAGGGCGGCGTCGAGTTGGCGCATCGAGAAGTTCACCTCGGCCAGCGCATGCCAGGCCTCGAAGGAATCCGGCGCCGCCGTCGTGGCGCGCGACAGTTTCTCCAGGGCCGCATCGCCGTCGCCGCAGGCATAATCGGCCGTGGCATCCTCAATCAGGGTCTGGAGTTCGTCGGTCGTCATGCGCAGAGATTCAACGTGGATCGCCGGCCGGAAAAGTAAACCCCCGCCGCCGGTTACAGAATCAGCATGGCATCCCCATAACTGAAGAATCGGTACTCGCGGGCAATCGCCTCGGCGTAGATTTGCCGGATCCACTCCACCCCGTCCGCCGAACCGGGAGTGAGAAATGCCGCCACGAGGCAGAGGAGAGTCGAACGCGGCTGGTGGAAATTCGTGATGAGCGCGTCCACGCCGCGAAACTGCCGCGGTGGATAGATGAAAATGTCCGCCTCCGCGGTCCAGGTGGCATCGTCCGGAAGATCCGCTCCCACCCGCGCGAGATAATCCTCGATCGTCCGGACCGTGGTGGTGCCGACGGCGATCCGACGGCCGGGAAGGGGCGGGCGCAGGGCGGATCGAGTCGCCGCCGGAATTTCATAGATTTCCCGGTGAATCGCGTGGTCGGCGACGTTGTCGGTCGCGATGGGCTGGAAGGTGCCAAGCCCGACGTGAAGCGTCACGTCGGCGAAGCGAACGCCCTGCCCGGCGAGCGCCGTCAGCAGTTCGGACGTGAAATGCAGTCCCGCCGTCGGCGCCGCGACCGCGACCTGCCGGGCCCGGTCCGCGTACACCGTCTGGTAGCGCTCGAGATCCTTGCTCCGTTGCTCCTCGTCGCCACTCTTCCGCTCCGCCGGACGCTCGATATACGGCGGCAGGGGCACGTCTCCCAGCCGGTTGGCGACGGCGGTAATGGGCTGCCCGTCGGCCGTCACAAAACGGACGATGGCCGAACCGTCCGCCTCCTTGGCGAGCACGGTCGCGGCAAAGACCTTTGCCTCATCTGCAAAGGTCGCGCCCACCGGCAGGCGTCGCCCCGGTTTGATGAGGCAGCGCCAAACATCGGCACCGTCGACCGGCCGCAGCAGAAAACATTCAACCTGGCCGCCGGTCGGCCGCCGCGCGTGAAGCCGGGCCGGCAGGACGGCCGCGTTGTTCCGGAAAAGCGTGTCGCCGGCGCGGACGAACTGCGGGAGGTCCGTGAAGCGATGGTGGGCAATGGTCCGCGCGGCCCGATCCACCACGAGCAGCCGCGATTGATCGCGCCGCTCCGCCGGAGTCTGCGCGATCAGCCGCGGCGGGAGTTCGTAGTCGAAGAGATCAGTCGCGAGGGACACGGGCGGACATCGCAACGCCGTTTCTCCCGCCGGCAATGCTGAAGCGCCGGTCGCAGTCGCGCCCAAATCAAACCCGGCGCTGTTCCCGCAACGCGGATCAAATCGCTCGCACCCCAAACGCCGCGGCCTAGAACCTTGCCGCTTGGCGCATCGCCGCCCGTCCATGAATTCCGTCGCTCCCCTGCCCGATCTCTCCCGGCTCTGCGTCCACACGATCACGACGAAGCCGTGGCCCATCGAAACGTCCGCCGCGAAATTCGCCGCTGCCGGTGTCAAAGGCATCACCGTCTGGCGCGACACCCTCGCGGGTCGGGACATCGCGAAGACGGGCCAGCTCCTGCGCGACCACGGACTCGCCGTCGTGTCGCTGTGCCGGGGCGGATTCTTTCCTGCGACCTCCGCGGAGCAACGCGCGAAGGCCCTCGACGACAACCGCCGGGCGATTGACGAGGCGCATGCGCTCGGGGCGCCGCATGTCGTGCTGGTGTGCGGAGCAGTCCCGGGCCAGTCACTCGTCGAATCGCGCAAGCAGATCGTGGACGGCATCGCGGCGCTCCTGCCGCAATGTGCCGCGGCCGGCGTGAAACTTGCCATCGAACCGCTGCATCCGATGTATGCGGACAACCGTTCGGCCGTGAACACCCTCGCGCAGGCGAACGACATGGTGGAGGCGTTGCGCTCGCCCCAAGTCGGCGTCGCGGCGGACGTTTATCATCTCTGGTGGGATCCCGCCCTAGAGTCGGAGATCGCGCGCTGCGGCCGGCTCAACGCGCTGCTCGCGTTCCACGTCTGCGACTGGCGCACGCCCACCATCGACCTCCTGAACGATCGCGGACTCATGGGCGAGGGCTGCATTCCGCTGCGTCAGATCCGAGCCTGGGTGGAGGCGGCGGGCTTTCGAGGCTTCAACGAGGTGGAGATTTTCTCGCACCGGTTTTGGGCCATGGATCAGGACGCGTTCCTCGGCCAAATCGTCAGCGCCTACCGCCAGCATGTCTGAAGAGCCGTCCCCCGTCGTCCTCTCCGGGTTGTTTATTTACCCGGTCAAATCACTGCGGGGCATTGCCGTGGAGAGTGCCGAGGTCGACGAACTCGGGCTGGTTGGCGACCGCCGTTTCCTCGTGGTGGACGACGAGGGACGGTTCCTGACGCAGCGAACGCGGCCCGCGATGGCGCGCATCTCCACGGCGCTCACGGAGGAACGACTCATGCTCACGATGGAAGGCGGCGAGACGATCTCGGTCGCACGGCATCCCGATCCGGCGGCGCCGCTGCGCGTCGTCAGCATTTGGGCGAGTGAGGGATTGCAGGGCGAGGATTGCGGGGACGACGTCGCGGAGTGGCTCGGGCAGCGCCTCGAGGTGCGCTGCCGGCTGGTGCGAATCGGAGCGGCGTTCGAGCGTCCCCTCCTGAAGCCCAAAGCCCGGCCCGGCGAACGGTTCACGTTCGCCGACGGGTATCCGTTCCTGATCGCGAGTGAAGCCTCGCTGGAGAATCTCAACGATCGGTTGCTCGAACGCGGGGAGGAGCCCGTTCCAATGAGCCGGTTTCGGCCCAACTTCATCGTGCGCGGCTGCGGTGCGTTCGCCGAGGATACGTGGGCGGAATTCACCCTCGGCAATGTGGTGTTTCGCGGCGGCGGCAACTGCGGGCGCTGCCCGGTCACGACGACGGACCAGCTCACGGGAGAACGCGGCGTCGAGCCACTGCGCACGCTGGCGGAGTACCGGCGCCGGACCGGCGATTCCAACCTGGTCGATTTCGGCCAGAATCTGATCCACTCGACCAAGCGCGGAAGCGTGCAAGTCGGCGACGAAGTCCGCGTCGGCTAACGGAGCGTCAGTTCGAGACGCCGCGGTCCGGGTCGAGGGCGCCGACGTAGAGGCAGCCAACTCTAGCCAACACACCCCGGCGCTGTGCGCCACCCCTCTCCAGAGGGAACCATTCAGTCAGACGTCCGTTCGCGGGGGTCAGGTCGAACATCATAAGGTGTAGGGCTGCCGCTCGTCGGCAGGCCACGGATTTCATTCGCGAAGCGGCCCGGCGGCGAGCGCCGGCCCTACATTTAAACGCATCTTTCCGGCTCCAGAGGGGATGTGGAACACGCCCGCCGGTCAGCCGGCTCAGGCCAGCGAGGCCATGTCGATCACGAAGCGGTACTTCACGTCGCTCTTCAGCATCCGCTCGTACGCCGTGTTAATCTGATCCATCCGGATCATTTCGACGTCGCTCGTAATGTTATGCTTTCCGCAGAAATCCAGCATCTCCTGGGTCTCGGGCAGTCCGCCAATCAGGGAACCGGAGAGCGAGCGGCGGCGCATCAGCAGCGGGAACGCGGACACGGGCAGCGGCTTCTCGGGTGCGCCGACCAACACCATCTGGCCGTCCCGCTTGAGGAGGTTCAAATAGGCGTTGAGATCGTGCTCGGCGGAAACGGCATCGAGGATGAAGTCGAGGCGACCGGCTTGCGCGGCCATCTGTTTCTCATCGCGCGACACGACCACCTCGTGCGCGCCAAGCCGCTTCCCGTCCTCGATCTTGCTGGGCGAGGTCGTGAATAACACGACCTCCGCGCCAAAGGCCTTCGCGAACTTCACACCCATGTGGCCGAGGCCGCCCAAACCGACGATGCCAACCCGCTGGCCGGGTCCGACCTTCCAATGCCGCAGCGGAGAATAAGTAGTGATGCCGGCACAGAGCAGGGGCGCCGACGCGGCGAGATTGAGGTTCGCAGGCATCCGCAGCACGAAGTCCTCGGTCACGACGATGCTCTGCGAATAGCCGCCGAGCGTCGGCTTGCTGAGGTACTTGTCCGTGCTGCCGTAGGTCATGACCATGCCGTTGTCGCAGTACTGCTCCAGCCCCGTGCGGCAACTCGCGCAGGTGCGGCAGGAATCCACGAGGCAACCCACGCCGACGGTGTCACCGACCTTGAATTTCTTCACTCCGCCGCCGACGGACGTAACGCGGCCCACGATCTCGTGGCCGGGCACCGCCGGATATTCGGTGAAGTGCCATTCATTGCGGGCGTAGTGCAGATCGGAGTGGCAGACGCCGCAACAAAGAATCTGGATTTGGACATCGGTCGCGGTCGGGACGCGACGCTCGATCGTCGCCGCCGCGAGTGGCGAAGTGGCGCTGGAGGTGGCAAAGGCCTTGGTGGAGTAGCAGACAGGTTTGGTCATCGGAGGAAAATCAGGTTGTCGCGCGAAGGAGCCACATCCCGCCGGAAGCGCAACGGGCGAAGGAAGGGTGTCGTCTGCCGTCAGCAGGTTCCATGCAAAGCGTCACTCCAGGCGCAAAACGCCTGGCCCACGAAGCAATGCCCTTCCTTCATCAGGATGAAAGGCTCCGACTCCAAATTACCGAGACCCAGCTGGCGCTTTGTCGCCAGGCATTGATTAATATTCCCATCCGATGATGCAGGCTGGCATTCTTCGGGTCCCAGTTGAGTAAATTTCCCACCCGTTCTCATTTCACGATTCAGTCCAGCTCCCCAACCACAATTCAATGACCATGGAAAACCAAACTGGAAGCAGCGGCGGCAAGTGCCCATTCCCCGAACTGCACGGCAGCGCCGCCAAGCCCGCCCCGGCGAGCAACGGCCCGTCCAACCGCAGCTGGTGGCCGAACCAGCTCAACCTCGGAATCCTGCACCAGAATTCCGCCTTGTCCGATCCGATGGGCGCGGGATTCGACTATGCGAAGGAGTTCGAGTCCCTCGACTTGCCCGCCCTGAAACGGGATCTCTATGCGCTGATGACGGACTCGCAGGCGTGGTGGCCGGCCGACTTTGGGCACTACGGCCCGTTCTTCATCCGGATGGCGTGGCATAGCGCCGGCACCTACCGCACGGGCGACGGCCGGGGTGGCGCCGGTTCCGGCCAGCAGCGTTTTGCTCCGCTCAATAGCTGGCCGGACAACGCCAACCTCGACAAGGCGCGCCGGCTGCTCTGGCCGATCAAGCAGAAGTACGGCACCAAAATCTCCTGGGCCGATCTCATGGTCCTCACCGGCAATTGTGCCCTCGAGTCGATGGGGTTCAAAACCTTCGGCTTCGGCGGCGGACGGGCGGACGTGTGGGAACCCGAGGAACACGTGTATTGGGGGCCGGAGGACACCTGGCTCGGCGACAAGCGGTACGCCGGCGATCGCGATCTGGAGAACCCGCTCGCCGCCGTGCAGATGGGCCTCATCTACGTCAACCCCGAGGGTCCGAATGGAAAGCCCGACCCGCTCGCCTCGGCGCGCGACATTCGCGAGACCTTCGCCCGCATGGCCATGAACGACGAGGAGACCGTCGCGCTGATCGCCGGCGGTCACACGTTCGGCAAGACCCACGGCGCCGCCGCCGCCAGCCATGTCGGACCCGAGCCCGAGGCTTCGGGAATCGCCGAACAAGGGTTGGGTTGGACGAATCGCTACGGCAGCGGCAAAGGTGCCGACACGATCACCAGCGGGATCGAGGTCACGTGGAGCCAGACACCGACCAAGTGGAGCAACCACTTTTTCGAGAACCTCTTCGCCCACGAATGGGAACTGGTGAAGAGCCCGGCCGGCGCCCACCAGTGGGTCGCCAGGAACGCCGACGCTTCGGTGCCCGACGCGTATGATCCGACCAAGAAGCATCGCCCCACGATGCTGACCACGGACCTCGCCCTCCGTTTCGATCCGGCCTACGAGAAGATCTCCCGCGACTTCCTGGCGAACCCGGGGCGATTCGCCGACGTCTTCGCCCGCGCCTGGTTCAAACTCACGCATCGCGACATGGGCCCGAAGGTTCGCTACCTCGGCGCGGAGGTTCCCGCCGAAGCGCTCATTTGGCAGGATCCGATTCCCGCGGTGAACCACCCGTTGGTGGACGCATCGGACATCGCGAAACTCAAATCCGCCCTGCTCGGCTCCGGCCTCGCGATTTCGGAACTCGTGTCGACCGCGTGGGCCTCGGCCTCGACCTATCGCAGCTCGGACAAACGCGGCGGCGCCAACGGAGCACGCATCCGGCTCGAGCCGCAGGTGAATTGGGAAGCCAACCAACCCGCCCGACTCGCCAAGGTGATCAAGGTTTTGGAAGGCATCCAGCAGACGTTCAACGCCAGTGCCGTCGGTGGCAAAGAGGTGTCGCTTGCCGATCTCATCGTCCTCGGTGGATGCGCCGCGGTCGAACAGGCCGCGCAGAGCGCCGGCGTCACGGTCGCAGTTCCCTTCTCCCCCGGGCGCATGGACGCCACGCAGGCGCAGACCGACGTCGCGTCCTTCGCCGTGCTCGAACCGACCGCCGACGGTTTCCGGAACTACCTCAAGACCCGCTACACGCTTCCGGCCGAACAACTCCTTTTGGACAAAGCCCAGTTGCTGGGACTGACCGCCCCGGAGATGACGGTGCTGATCGGTGGACTGCGCGTCCTCAACGCGAACCACGGCAAGTCCCCGCACGGGGTGTTCACCCGCCGCCCGGAGACGCTGACCACGGACTTCTTCGTCAACCTGCTCGATATGGCGAATGCAGCCAAGGCGATGTCTCCCACCGAAGAGCTGTTCGAGATCAGGGATCGCAACACCGGGGACGTGAAGTGGACCGCGACCCGCGTTGACCTCGTGTTCGGCTCGAATTCGCAATTGCGGGCGGTCGCGGAAGTTTATGCGGCCACCGGTGCCCACGCGAAATTCGTCCATGATTTCGTGGCGGCCTGGACCAAGGTCATGAACGCCGACCGCTTCGATCTGAAGTAAACCCTTGGGCGGCTCGTCCGCTCTCAGCCAAAGCCCCACCCCGCGGAACTACGCGGCGTGGGGTTTTGTTTTTTCCGAGGGTTGCCCCACGAAGGCGGCCGCCAAAGCGAGCCACACGGACAAGCCTATCGCGCGCGGGGCGTGCCGCGATCCCCGTCAGTCCGAATCCGGCCGACTTCTTCGGGCTTTGATGCCCGCGCGGTGCTTCTTGGACTGAATCATCCGTACTTTCTGGCCGCGGGATTTCTGGCGGTGGCGCCGGCGGTCGGCCTCCTTAACCTGCTGGACGGCGGCGCGGGCTTCCCGGACGCGTTGCTCGAGTTTGCCGCACAGTTCGATCCAGGCGAGTTCCCGGTTGGCAGTCTGGGACCGCTCGCGCTGGCAGCGGACTTCGATCCCCGTCGGTCGGTGCCGCAGCCAGACGGTGGAACTCGTCTTGTTGATCTTCTGACCACCCGGGCCGGTGCCGCGGACAAAGCGCTCGTCGACGTCCTCCATCCGCACGCCGACGGCGGCGAGACGGGCTGCGATTTGAGTTGGTAAAGACATGCGCGGCCCTTTTCTCTAGAGAAACTTATCCGTTCCCCGGGAGTCAAACCGGCTCCCGCTTCACTACCCCCTCTCTTCCTTCATGATGACAGGCCCCGCTTGGTCCCAGAAACTCCGTGATGAAATCGGCAAGGCCGTCATTGGCCAGGATGCTGTCATCGAGCGCCTTCTTGTGGCGCTGCTCGCCAACGGGCACGTACTGCTCGAAGGCATGCCGGGCCTAGCCAAGACCCTGCTGATCAAATCGCTCGGCACGGCGCTGGGGGTGCAGTTCGAGCGCATCCAATTCACGCCCGACCTGCTGCCGAGTGACGTCGTGGGCACCATGATCTTTCAGCCCAAGAACGGCGAATTCTCGGCCCACCACGGACCCATCTTCGCGAACATGGTCCTCGCCGACGAAATCAACCGCGCCCCGGCCAAAGTGCAGAGCGCGTTGCTCGAGGGCATGCAGGAGCGCCAGGTGACGATCGGCGGGAAGACGCACATGCTGCCGAAGCCGTTCTTCGTGATGGCGACGCAGAACCCCATCGAGCAGGAAGGCACCTATCCCCTGCCCGAGGCGCAGACGGACCGCTTCCTCTTCAAGCTGATCGTCAACTACCCGAGCGCCGAGGAGGAGTCGTCGATGATGAATCGGTGGGGACAGATGACCAAGCAGCCGGCGCTGGTTCCGGTTTCGAGCGGCGAGGAATTGCTCAGCCTCCGGGCCGACGTGGATCGCATCCATCTCTCTCCGGCCGTGCAGGGCTACATTCTGGCCCTCGTGCGCGGAACCCGCGCCCTGGCCGAACGCGACGGCAGCCTGTCGAAACGCTATCTCACCTTCGGCGCGTCGCCCCGTGCCTCCCTCGCGCTTTATCAAGCCGGCCGCGCGCTGGCCTGGTTGAGAGGCGAAGATTATCTGTCGCCGGCTCTCGTGCAGGAACTCGCCGCCGATGTCCTGCGCCACCGCGTCGGCCTGACCTACGAGGCCGAGGCGGAGGAAATCACGACCGACAAAATCATCGCTCAGGTCGTCGAGCGCACGCCGGTCCCGGCGGGCGCCAAGGGCTGAGCACCGCCATCGCCGCCGACTTGCGCGCATGAGCGTCGTCCCGGAATCCGTCCCTTTCCACGGCTAAGCGCATGGCCGTCTCCTCAAATCTCCGTCCGTCGGCTTCGCCGCTCGCGTTGCTGCGCCAGCTCGAATGGCGGGTGCGGCATGCGGTGGAAAACGTGTTGAGCGGTGAGTACCGCTCGGCGTTCCGCGGCCGCGGCATGGAGTTCGATCAGGTCGTAAAGTACGAGTTCGGTGACGACGTCCGCGACATCGACTGGAACGTCACCGCCCGGCTCGGCGAACCCTATCGCAAGAAATTCGTCGAGGAACGCGAGGTCACGGTGCTGCTCGTGTTCGAGGATTCCCCATCGCTGCACTTTGGTTCGGGCAGCCAATCCAAGCGCGAGGCGCTCCTCGAAATTGCCGGTCTCGTCATGCTGCTCGGGGCCGTGAATCGCGACCGCGTCGGATTCGTCCATGCGTCGCCGGCGGGCAATCTCTTCCGGGAGCCGGTCCGGGGTCGCGGACAAATCATGCACTCGGCGGCGACGCTGCTGGCCCAGCCCGCGCCGGCGCCGACCGACGCTCCCTTTGAACTGCCATGGCGGATGCTCTCGCGTGCGGCGCCGAAGCACAGCGTCCTGATTTGGCTGGGTGACTTTCCCCCGCGGCAGCGCGACGAACGCGGCAGTCCGCTGCCCGAAGGCTGGCCGGTCCTGCAGCGGCGTTATCAGACGATGGGATTCCGCGTCGACGATCCCTGGGAGCGAATGCTCCCGACCGGTGAAAGCATGGCGGCCTACGATCCGACCGCTGGCCGCCTGGTCACGTTGGAAGGAAGCGCGGCCGAAAAGGCGGCGCAGGCGGCGTGGGTCAACGAGCGGGAAAGCGTGTGGCAGGCGCTGTTTCCCGATCCGCTGGCGCGGCTGGTGGTTTCGACCGAGGAAAACCGGCTCGATGCCTTGGTGCGCTTCTTCCACGCCCGGATGAAATCGGGGGCACGGTGATGAAAATGCCGAGTGCCAAATTCCAAGTGCCGAGTGGTTATTTGCGTCTCAAATTCACGCGGCACATCGCGGTTACCACGAATGTCGCGCGCCCCGCAGGCGGCTCCTTGAATTCGGCATTGGCCATTCGGCAATCGTCAATTCCGTGACCCACCTCGCCTTCCACGATCCGCTTTGGCTGCTGGGGCTGCTCGCGCTGCCGCTGGTCGTCTGGCTGCGCGGCCGGCGGCGGATTTCCGTATTGCTGGTGCCGTTTTCCGCAGCGTGGCACCGGCCGTCGCTGATGACGCCGAGCCGCTGGCCGGTGGGAGTCGGCCTGATTGGACTCGGGTTGCTGATCGTCGCGCTGGCGCGGCCCCAGAAGGTCGAGGACCGCCGCGAAGTGAATTCCGAGGGCTACGACATCCTGCTGGCGATCGATCTTTCCACCTCGATGCGGGCCGAGGACTACGAGCGGGACGGCGAACGGATCAACCGGCTGCAGGCGGTGAAACCGGTCGTGCAGGCATTTATCGACCGGCGCCCGATGGACCGCATCGGCATCGTCCTCTTTTCGGGACGGGCGTACACGATGGCGCCGCTGACTTTCGATCATGAATGGCTTGGCCGGCAACTGGAGCGCGTCCGCATCGGGATGATTGAGGACGGCACGGCGATCGGCGACGGGCTGGGGGTGGCGTTGACGCGACTTGAACAGGCGAAGCGCGAAACCGGCGGCAAACGCATGGGCGCGTTTGTGGTCCTGCTGACGGACGGGGCGAACAATCGCGGATCGCTTTCGCCCGAGCAGGCAGCCGAGCTGGCGAAATCACGCGGCGTTCCGGTCTACACGATCGGCGCGGGCAAGGACGGCTATGTGCCGGTGCCGGTCTACGACGAGAACAACCGCAAGATGGGCTACCGTCGCATGCTTTCCGACATCGACGAAGGATCGCTGCGCAACATCGCCGAATCCACAGGCGGAAAATTTTTCCGCTCCACCGACCTCGATACGGTCGAGGGCGCGTTCAAGGCCATCGACAAGGCGCAGAAGATCGAATTCCAGGCGAAGAGTTTCCTGATCACCACGGAGTTGTTTTGGTGGGCGGCGGGTCCCGCGCTGCTGCTCTTGATCGTGTCCGCGGCGTTTGCGCGCCCGACCTGGCGCAAGGAGGCTTTCGCGTGAGGACCGGAGACCGATCATGAGTTTCGCCTGGCCCCAACTGCTCTGGCTGCTGCTGTTTCCCTCCGCGTTGTTTGCGTGGGACATTGCGCACCGCCGTCGGACGGCCGCCGGGGCCCGTCCGAAGATTCTGCGGGCCGAAGCGGGCGTGCGTTCGCTGAAGCTCTCTTCGTTCGGCTCTGGTCAGGTTGCGGCCAAGACGTCACAGCCCCGCTGGTGGCTGTGGCTTGGGCTGACGTTCTCCCTGCTCGCCCTGGCGCGTCCGCAGTGGGGCCAGTTGGAAGAACCCGTGTTCGAGCAGTCGCGCGAAATCATCCTGGCGGTCGACCTCTCGCGTTCGATGCTGGCGCAAGACGTGCGGCCTTCGCGGCTTGAGCGCGCGAAGCTGTTAATCCGTTCCCTGCTGGAGAAACTCGCCGGCGAGCGCGTGGGCTTGGTGGTCTTTTCCGGGACTGCATTCCTGCAGAGTCCGCTCAGTTCGGATTACGAGATTCTGCTCGAGTTCCTGCCCACCCTCGGACCGGACTTCCTGCCCGAGGGCGGCACCAACTATCGGGCGTTGATCGACACCTCGCTGTCCGCGTTTGCGAGCACGGCGAGCGCCGACCGGTACATGATTGTCCTGAGCGACGGCGAAGCGACGGACGAAGATTGGAAGGCCCGACTGCCGGAGCTGAAGAAGAAGGGCATTCGCGTGATCGGTCTGGGAGTGGGCACCGCGACCGGTTCGATGATTCCCGACACGGCTGGCGCGTTCGTGAAGGATGAACGCGGCGCGGTCGTGCTTTCGAAGCTGGAAACCGGGACGCTGATGGCCCTGTCTGAGGGCACGGGCGGCGTGTACCGGGACGCAAGCTCGTGGGTCGATTTGGCGGCGCTGCTGAAACAGACGATTGAAGCCGGCAAGAAAGGGCAGTTTGTTGACACCAAGACCGTCCGCCTGGTCGAGCGCTTCCAATGGCCGCTCGCCCTGGGCCTCTGGTTCCTCCTCGTGAGCTTCTGTTACGAATTTCCTGTCCGCCCCCGGCCCCGCGACCTCGCGGTCCGGCCGGGTGCGCCCGTGCCGCCTCCGATCGCGCGGCCAGCCAAAACCGCGGGCACGCCGGCTGCGGCGACTGCGCTCGTGTTCGGACTGGTGTTGCTGCTCTCGAATCCTCCAGCCCGGGCCGCCGCGGTCGCCACGGACACGCCGACGTTCGAGGAGTCCCGAAACGCCCTGACGAGGATCGTAGCCCGCGTCTCGAACGCCGGTTCACCGAGCGCCAAGGATTGGGCGGAGTTCGGCCGCGAAACCGTCAACTGGGGTTCGAGCATCAAAGTATCCAAACAATTGGTGCCGGAAGGGCCGGTGCGCGACGCGCTCGCCGCCGTAGACCTCGGCGCACAAATCGATCCCAAGGCCACGGACTGGAAGAGCCTCCGCCAGGAACTCGAAGATCTCCTGAAGAAGGCGGAGAACGAGGACGACCAGCAGCAGCCGGGCGACCAGAACCAGAAGCAGGACGACAAGAAGCAGGAGAAGGAAGAGAAGCAGGAACAGCAAAAGTCCGGCGACGACAAGAATTCGCCCGAGCCGCAGTCGCAGCAGGATCAGCAATCGAAAGAAAAGGGCGGCAAACCGTCCGAGCCCAAGGATCAAGGTGAGTCGGCGTTCGGCGACATGAAGGACAAGCAGACTCCGCCCACGCCCCCCTCCCAAAGCGACACACAGAAAGTCGGCGGCAACGAGAAACACGAGGAATCGCACGAAGGCGCCGACCCGTCGCTGGCCCTGCCGCTGCAAAAACTCGATCAACTCCGGAACTCGGACTCGCCCGCCCAACTTTTTCAGATGATGGAAGGCCAGAAGAAAGCCCCCAAGAAACCCGCGAAGGATTGGTAACCAGTATGCGTCACGTGTTCGCCCTCTTCGCCCTCCTCCACCGGTTCGTCGTTGGCGGCGCTCGCCGTTCCCGGCCGCTGTCCGCGGTGGCGCTGCTGACGCTCGGTTTCGCGGCCACGGCCCCGGCCCAATCGGTCCGTTGGGAAGCCGATCCCGGCGCGCCCAACTCCGTCCAGCTCGTGTTCCGCGATTGCGAACCCGACGGCAATCCGGCCCTCCCCAATCTCTCGGGCGCCACCCTCACGTTCCTCGGCCAGTCGAGCAACATGAGCATCGTGAACTTCGAGATGTCGCGGACGATCACGTTCTCCTATCTCGTCCGGGCGCGGCAGAGCACACCGGTGCAAATCCCCGCATTTCAGGTGAAGACCTCGAAAGGAACGCTGACCGTTCCCGCCTTCACCGTCGCGCAACCGGGCGCCTCGCTCGATTCCGTCGCCAGTTCCAAGCTGATGCCGGACAAGACCACGGTGTGGGCCGGCGAAGTATTCGGCCTCGCCTACGAACTGTCCGCGTCACGCCGCAACGAACCGCAAATCTCGCCGGACTT
>CANJCM010000069.1 GCA_947472765.1 Opitutia bacterium | reverse complement strand
TCCCCAAGGTTTTCGCACAGCGAAAACCTATGAATGTCGTCGTGCTTTGCTCGGGTGGAATGGACTCGGTCGCCGCGCTCCACTGGGCGGGCCGCGAGCACGTCGTGAAAGCGGCGGTCAGCTTCAACTACGGGGCCAAGCACAACCACCGGGAGATTCCCTTCGCCGCCGAGCACGCGACCCGGCTCGGTGTGCGGCACGAGGTCATCGTCCTCGACTTCGTCAACCGGCTCTTCGCGTCGGACTTGCTCCAGAGCGGCGGCACCGTGCCCGACGGACACTACGAGGCGGCCAACATGAAGCAGACCGTGGTTCCGTTCCGAAACGCGATCATGCTCTCAATCGCGGCGGGATTCGCCGAGAGCGCGGGGGCCGAAGCCGTCGTGATCGCCGCTCACGGGGGCGACCACGCGATTTACCCCGACTGCCGGGAGGACTTCATGCGGGCGATGGGCGACGCGATGCGGCTCGGCACCTACGCGGAAGTAAAGCTGCTGCGGCCGTTCATCGCGTTGAACAAAGGCCAGATCGCCGCGACCGGCGTAAAGTTGGGCGTGGATTTCGCGCGCACCTGGTCCTGTTACAAGGGCGGCGCCGTCCACTGCGGGACCTGCGGCACGTGCGTCGAGCGGCGCGAGGCTTTCGCCCAAGCGGGGCTCGGCGACCCGACCGTGTACGAGTCCAACGCGCCGCTGCCGCCGAAACCCGGTGCTTAACGCAGACGGACGGGTGGAGCCTGAAGCCAGGAATCCAGGAAACGAACCAGCGGCTTGGTCCAAGCGTTCGAAGTTTCCACGAATGGCCTGTGCTCGGTTCGGGGTTTCCTAGCTTCGGGCTCAACCAAGGTCGGGTGCGATTGGGAGGCGATTCTCATTAAGCGATTTGCATCCGCCTCGATCCGTGTAATGCGTGGTTGAATCCGGCCGCATGCTGATCTCCGAGATCTTTTATTCCCTGCAGGGTGAAGGCGAACTGACGGGGGTACCGTCGGTGTTCGTCCGGACCAGTGGCTGCAATCTGCGCTGCACCTGGTGCGACACGCCGTATGCGTCCTGGAATCCCGCCGGCGAGATCCGGCACGTCCCGGAGATCATGGGGCAGATTGAAAGTCATCCGACCGCGCGGCACGTCGTGCTGACCGGAGGCGAACCGATGATTGTGCCGGAGTTGCATCCGCTCGCGGCCGCCGTCCGCGCCACCGGCCGGCATATCACCATTGAGACCGCCGCGACCGTCGCGCCGCAGGGGATCGCCTGCGACCTCGCCTCCCTTTCGCCCAAGTTGTTGAACTCCGCGCCGGACCCGGTCGAGCACGCGGCCTGGCGCCGCAAACACGAGGCCACGCGCTGGCAGCCCGACGTCGTCCGCGCGTGGATCGACGCCTACCCGTACCAATTCAAGTTCGTCGTCGCGCGGCGGGAGGATGTCGACGAGCTCGAGCACATGCTGGCGGCGCTCCAGCGCGACATTCCCCGCCACAAGGTCCTGCTCATGCCCGAAGGCACCGCGAGCGCCGCCTTGAAGGCGCGCGCCACCTGGCTCGGCGAGGTGTGCAAGGAACGCGGATACCGTTACGCGCACCGGCTGCACATCGATCTCTACGGCAACCGCCGCGGCACATGAATTCCCAAGGAGGACCCCGGCTGGTCGCGGTCGTGCCGGCGCGCAAGCTGTCGGAGGAGTTGATCCATCTGCAGGAGCGAATGGCGACGGGGCCGGTCACGTTGCGGCAGATTATCTACGTGCTGCGAACACGCGCCTACACGCTGCTGCTGATCCTGCTGGCGCTGCCGTTCATCACCCCGATCCCGGCCCCCGGACTCTCGGTGCCTTTCGGTGCCGCCATCGCCTTCATCTCGCTGCGGCTGACCCTGGGCCAGCGGCCATGGCTGCCAAAAAAGCTCCAGCGCAAGCAACTGCCGGCTGGATTTCTCGGCAGTGTCATCCGGGTGGCAACGCGGGTGATCCGAATTCTCGAGGCGTTCCTGCGGCCGCGCCTCCCGGCCCTCACCGGCTCGACCCTCCTGCTCCGGGCGCACGCCTTCGTCATCCTGATCGCGGCGATCGAACTCCTGCTGCCGCTGCCGATTCCCTTCACCAACACCCTGCCCGCCTGGGCGATTCTTTTGATGGCGGGCGGCATGCTCGAGCGGGACGGCGTGGCCGTGCTGCTCTCGTATGTCGTGTTTGTGGCGGGCGTCGTGTACTTCGTCGTCATCGGCGATGCGACGCGCCAGGGGATCGAGGCGCTGTGGCGCTGGATGTCCACCTGACCGCTGCGGCGCAACGGGTGCAGGGGCCCGTGCGCCGACCCGATACAGCGGATCGACCGCTTGCAGCACCGAGGAGCCCCGGCATCGTAGGCCGCCGCCATGCTTTCGCCCGTCCGTCCCCGTCCGAAGTTTCACTACGGCTGGATCGTGGCGGGGGTCACCTTCGTGACGCTGCTGGCGGCCGCCGGGGCGCGGGCGACGCCGGGCGTCATCCTCCTCCCTTTCGGAAATGAATTTCAGTGGAGCCGCACGAAGGTCGCGTCGATCGTCTCGATCAACATCTTCCTTTACGGACTGGTCGGTCCATTTGCGGCTGCCCTGTATCAGCGCTTCGGACTCCGCCGCACGATGCTGGCGGCGGTTCTCCTGTTGGGAATCGGCTACAGCCTCTCCACCGTCGCGACTCAATACTGGCACTTCGTCGTGCTCTGGGGCGGCGTGGTGGGATTGGGCTCCGGCATGGCGGCGACGGTGCTCGGCGCGGCGGTCGTCAATCGCTGGTTCACCGCCCGACGCGGGCTCGTAATGGGAGTTCTGACGGCGAGCACGGCGACGGGCCAGTTGATCTTCCTGCCGTCGCTGGCGAAGGCGGTGGAACTGCACGGCTGGCGCACCGCCATGTGGATTGTCGCGGGCGCGACGGCAGTAGTTGCCCCGCTGATCTGGCGGCTCATGCGCGACAACCCCGCCGATGTGGGACAACGGCGCTACGGTGATCCCGAAGAGGAATCCGCAGAATCAGGTGGTGCGACCAAAACAGCCACCGCGGCAAATCCCGCCGTGCTGGCCATCCGCACGCTGGGCGAGGCGATGCGCGTGCGCGATTTCTGGCTGCTCGCGGGATCGTTCTTCGTCTGTGGCGCGAGCACGAACGGACTCGTCGGCACGCACCTCATCGCCGCAGCGTTTGATTGCGGCATTCCCGAGGTTCGGGCCGCGAGTCTCCTCGCCATGATGGGACTCTTCGATCTCGTGGGCACGACGGCCTCGGGCTGGCTGAGCGATCGCTACAACTGCCGGTACCTGCTCTTCGGCTACTACGGGTTCCGCGGACTCTCGCTGCTGTTTTTGCCGCAGGCGCTCGTTGGCTCGGCGGCGGGGCTCGGCTTGTTCGCGGTTTTCTACGGACTGGACTGGATCGCCACGGTGCCGCCCACGGTGCGGCTGACCGCAGATGTGTTTGGCCGCGAGAAAGCCGGGATCGTTTTCGGCTGGGTCGTCGCCAGCCACCAGGTCGGGGCGGCCTTCGCAACCTCCGCCGCCGGCGCGCTGCGCACGGAATTTGGATCCTACACGCTCGCCTTCGTCGGGGCCGGCGCACTCTGCCTCATGGCGGCGTTCGCGGTGCTGCCAATCGCGCGAAGTCGGATGGCCACGCCGGTGCCGGCCTGATCCCTTTTCGAAGGCGCTCGACGTCCCAAGCCGCGACTTCCAATCGAAAATCCGATCACTCGTACCGCTGCCAAGGGAGCTTCTGGCTGTCGATCCAGCGGTAGTGGTCGGCGTAGTGCAGGCCGGCGGCGGAGTTCTCGTCGAGAATCACCGTGGCCCGCGGATGCAGTTGCAGGGCTGAGCCAGGACAGATCGCCGCGAGCGGTCCCTCGACCATGTGCTCCACCGCGCGCACCTTGGCGGGCCCGAAGGCGAGGAGCAGGATGCGGCGGGCGTCGAGAATCGTGCCGATGCCCATCGTGAGCGCGTGCTTCGGCATGGCCGCGAGCGAGCCGAAGACGGCGCTGTTATCCTTGAGCGTTTGCTCGGAGAGAATCTTCACCCACGTCCGCGAACGCAGCGAGCCCGTCGGTTCGTTGAACCCAATGTGCCCGTTGCGGCCGAGGCCGAGCAGCTGGAGGTCGATTCCGCCGGCGGCCTCGATCTTCTTTTCGTAGGAACGACATTCGGCGTGAAGGTCCGGTGCGGTGCCGTCGGGCACATGCGTGCGCGTGAGATCGATGTTGATATGCCGAAACAGATTTTCCCGCATGAAATAGCGGTACGACTGATCGTGCGTCGCCGGCAGGCCGACGTATTCGTCGAGGTTGAACGTCATGACGCGGCTGAAATCCAGCCCCTCGTCGCGGTGCATCCGGATGAGTTCCTGATACAGCCGCAAGGGCGTCCGGCCGGTGGCGAGGCCGAGGACTGCGTCCGGCTTCTCGCGCACGACCCGCGCGATGATTTTGGCGCCGAGCAGGCAGCCCGCCTCGGCGTAATCACGAATCAGGATTTCCATGGACGGTAATCGCTAGCGAATCGCCGGCATTTCGCACTCCGAATCCCTCGCCGCCCGGCCGCACTAACGTTTCAGCTTTTGCGTCGGGCACGCACACTCGCCGCCGCAGCCCGGGTTCTTCCGTTTCGCCACCGCACGGAGCGTCAGCCAAAGGGCGGCGAGGGCCACGATGACGAGGGCGGCGGCGGTCTGAATTTCGGGACTCATCGGCAGTGATGTCACTAGAGCCGGAAATGGATTCTTCGCCAGCGCGGTTCGCGATCCTGCAGGCTAGTAGCCGAGGGCGCGACCGACCTGAAACACCAGGAAGCAGACCACCCAGGCCGTCCCGGTCATGTAGCCGATCTGAAAAAGCGGCCAGCGCCACGAATTGGTCTCCCGGCGCACGACAACAACAGTGCTCACGCACTGCATGGCGAAAACATAGAAGACCATGAGCGTCAGGCACACCAGCGGAGTGAACAACCGCCGCCCATCGGGCCAATGGGCCGCGAGCAGGGCCTGGCGGAGCGGGGCGGTGTCGGCGTCATCCGAACCGGCGTTGAACACCACGCTCATGGTCGAGACGAAGACTTCCCGGGCCGCAAACGAGGTGATGAGCCCGATGCCAATCTGCCAGTCGAACCCGAGCGGCCGAATCGCCGGCTCAATCAAGTGTCCCGCCCGGCCGGCGAAGCTCTGGGCAATCTGCTCGGTCGGGGTGGCGGTGTCGGGAGCTTTCGGATACGCCGAGAGGAACCAGAGGATGATGCTGATGCCGAGAATCACGGTGCCGGCGCGGCGGACGAAGATCCAGGCGCGTTCGAACATGTGGAACGCGACATCGCGAACGGCCGGCAGCCGGTACGGCGGCAGCTCCATGATCATCAGGGGCGGTGCGCCCTTCAGCAGGGTGCGCTTGAAAAGCCACGCGAACGCGAAGGCCCCGACCGTTCCGAGCATGTACATCAAAAGCATGAGGCCGACCTTGCTCCAGGTCGGCACGCGATCGCCCGGCAGCAGCGCCGCGATCATGAGCAGATAAACCGGCAGCCGCGCCGAGCAGCTCATCAACGGTGCGACGAGAATGGTGACGAGCCGGTCCTTCGGCTCCTCGATCGTGCGGGTGGCCATGATCCCGGGGATCGCACACGCATAGGAGCTCAGCAGCGGGATGAAGCTTTTGCCGTTGAGTCCGACCTTGCTCATCAGCCGGTCCATGATGAACGCCGCGCGCGCCATGTAGCCGGTGCTCTCGAGCAGGCCGATGAAGAAAAAGAGAATCAGAATCTGCGGGAGAAAAATAATGACTCCACCCACCCCTGCGATGGCCCCATCCGTCACGAGGTCGCGCAGATCGCCGGGCGGCATGGCTCCCTTCACCCAATCTCCGAGCGACGCCATGTGATCGTCGATCCAGTTCATCGGATACTCGGCGAACGTGAAGATGCTCAGGAACAGGAGCGTCATCACCGCCCCGAGCGTGACCCAGCCCCACACGGGGTGCGTCACGACGGCATCGATCTTGTCCGATGTGGTCGGTCCCTGGTCGCCGGCTCGCAACACGACGTCAGCCGCGATCCGGCCAATGGCATCATAGCGGGAATTGACGAGCACGGCCGCCCAGTCCGTCCCCTGCCCTTCCCACTTCGTCTTCCAGCCTTGCAGGATCTCTGCGGTCTGCGGGGAGAGCGGCGTGGAGCCCGCAACGCGGATGCTGTCCTGATCCGTCAGGAGCAACAGCGCCTCGGCCCGGGCAATGAGCGGTGACTTGAGATCGTTGCGCGTCAGCGAGGCCTGCAGCTCCGCGACCGCAGCCGAGATGGGCGCAGGGACTTCCCACGCATGGCGGGATAGGGGGAGGTCGTGACGGCTCATCGCCACGCGCAGTTCGACGAGGCCCTTGCCGCGGACGGCCTCGCAGGGAATGACAGGCACGCCGAGTTCATGCTCGAGGCGCGCCGCGCGAATGTTGAGACCGGCCTTCTCCGCCAGATCCATCATGTTCAGCACCACGATGACCGGCCGGCCGAGATCGAGAATCTGGTGAACGAGGTAGAGGTTTCGCTCGAGATTCGTGGCGTCGATGATGCAGAGAATCCGATCGGGCTGCTGCGTGTCGGCGCGGCGGCCGAGCAGGACATCGCGCGTGACGGCTTCGTCCGGTGACCGCGCGGCGAGCGAATACGCCCCCGGTAGATCGATCACGGTGATGGGCTGCCCGTGCTGGGAAAAGGTGGTGCCGACCTTTTTCTCGACGGTGACGCCGGGGTAGTTGCCCACCTTCTGCTTCATCCCGGTGAGGGCGTTGAAGAGCGTGCTCTTACCGCAGTTCGGATTACCCACGAGCGCGTACGTGGGCAGCCGGGTGCCAGGGGAAGCCGACGCCGAAGCGATATGCGCGGGAAGCGACATGGTTGGGAAGGGTCCGGCTCAGGCGCCGATTTCCACCAACACGTAATCGGCTTCGGTTTTCCGGAGCGAAAGCAGGTAGCCGCGCAGTTTGATTTCGAGTGGGTCTCCCAGCGGAGCCGTCCGGACCAGCGTCACGCGGGTGCCCGTGAGCATGCCCATCTCGCGAAGTCGGACGAAAGCGGAGCCGGACTTCGGAAACTCGCGGATGGTGGCGGAAGCGCCCACCGGGAGATCCGAAAGTTTGGAGAGCTGGACCGGCTCGGGCATCGCTAGGTCAGCTCCGGGTCAGGGGCTCGACGAGAATATTCACGGCCGCGTCGTGGCTCAGCGCGATGCGCGTGCCGGCGACCTGGCAAAGGATGGTCGAGCTACCTGAAACCTTCGTGACGAAGGAAGATTCCCCAAAGCCCATTTCCCGCACCCGCTGGCAGAAGGCTGGATCACCGGCCAGCATCCGGACCCGGCACAAGCCACCTGCGGGAATCTGGCAGAGCGGGAGAAGCGGGTTATCGGGGGAACCGGACATCAGGAAAATCGGGGAGTTCTAATGAGACTCGGTTTCATTCTCTGCGCAAGGAAAACGAGGTCTGGACCCGTAGGTTCGTCCGGGCGAGCGATCTTGGTCAGAACCGGCGGACGGCCTGCCGCGCCTAAACGGCCGTTAGCGACGGCGCCGTTTGATGGCCAGCTGCGTACCCGCGTAGCGGACCAGGTTCTGCAAATGCTCGTACTGCTGCGGATCGATGTGCTGCGCCTCGCGCATTTCCGCCTCGGCCCGCTTGAGCGCGGCTTCGACAGCATTCTCGTCGATTTTTTCCTCCGTGATCGCGCGTTCGGCGAGGACGTGGATCCGATCTCCCTCGACGGCAGCAAAGCCACCACCCACGGCCAGCCAAATCGTCTGGCCGTCCTTCGTCACCCGAAGTTCGCCGTGCTCAACTTGCGTGAGCAGCGGAATGTGGCCCGGCAGAATGCCGACTTCGCCTTCCGTCGTCGGAATCACGACCGTATCGATCGTGTCGGAGTAGACCCGATTTTCCGGAGTAACGATTTCGAGGGTGAGCGGCATGGGCGGAGGCGGGTGCGTGGCTAAATTACTCAGGCCTTCTTCGAAGCTGCCAGCACCTCGTCGATGCCGCCCTTCATGTAGAAGTCACCTTCGGCCACGTTATCGAGTTCGCCGTCGAGGATCATCTTGAAGCCGCGCACGGTCTCCTTGACCGAGACGTATTTGCCGGGCGAACCGGTGAACACTTCGGCGACCGCAAACGGCTGCGAAAGGAACCGCTGAATCTTGCGGGCGCGATAGACGGTCTGCTTGTCCTCGGGGGAAAGCTCGTCGAGGCCGAGAATGGCGATGATGTCCTGCAGATCCTTGTAGCGCTGGAGCACGCGCTGCACCTCGCGGGCGACGCGATAGTGTTCTTCGCCGACGATGTCGGCCTGCAGCGCCTTCGAAACGGACGAGAGCGGATCGACGGCCGGGTAAATGCCCAGCTCGGCGATCGAACGCTCGAGCACGATCGTCGAGTCCAGGTGGGCGAACGTGTTCGCGGGCGCCGGGTCGGTCAAATCGTCGGCCGGCACGTAGACCGCCTGGAACGAGGTGATCGAACCCTTCTTCGTCGAGGTGATGCGCTCCTGGAGCAGACCCATTTCGTTCGCGAGCGTCGGTTGATAGCCGACGGCGGACGGCGAGCGGCCGAGGAGCGCGGACACCTCGGAACCAGCCTGCGAAAAACGGAAGATGTTATCCACGAAAAGGAGCACGTCCTGATTCTTCTCGTCGCGGAAATATTCCGTCATCGCGAGGGCCGACAGCGCGACGCGCATACGGGCGCCCGGCGGCTCGTTCATCTGGCCGTACACGAGCGCGACCTTCGACTTCGAGAGATCCTTCTGATCGATGACGCCCGCCTCGGACATTTCGTGGTAAAGGTCATTGCCCTCGCGGGAACGCTCACCGACGCCGGCGAACACGGAGTAACCACCGTGCGCCTTCGCGATGTTGTTGATCAGTTCCATGATGACGACCGTCTTGCCGACGCCCGCACCACCGAACGCGCCGACCTTGCCGCCCTTGGTGAAGGGCGCGATCAGGTCGATGACCTTGATTCCCGTCTCGAGGATGTCGGCCTTGGTATCCTGATCGACCAGCGTCGGAGCGGCGCGGTGAATCGGATAACGCTTCTCAAATTTGACCGGTCCCTTGCCATCCACGGTGTTGCCCGTGACGTCGAAAATGCGGCCCAGCACGCCCTCGCCGACCGGCACCGAAATCGGCGCTCCGGTGTCGATGACATCCATCCCGCGCACGAGACCCTCGGAGGAGGACATCGCAATTGAGCGGGCAATCCCGCCACCGAGATGCTGCTGGATTTCCAGCGTGAGCACCTGCTTCACGCCCGCCGCCGTGAACTCGACGGTCAGCGCCTGGTAAATCGGGGGAATCGTGTTTTCCGCGAACTGGACGTCAACGACGGGGCCGATGACTTGAGCAATTTTGCCGGTGTTCATTGAAAGAGTGGGACGAGGGAGAAGCGTGACGAAAGAGAGGGGGCTCAGGCGGTGAACTGGGCCGCGGCGATCTCGAGGATTTCCTGGGTGATCGCGGCCTGACGGGCCTTGTTGTATTCGAGCGTGAGGTCGTCGAGGAGCTTGGACGCGTTGTCCTTCGCCGTCTTCATTGCGACCATGCGGGCGCTGTGTTCGGAGGCGCGGGCGTCGAGCACCTGCTGGTAAATCTCGCGGTTGACGTAGAGCGGCAGCAGCGCCTCGAGGACGGTGCCGGCGTCCGGCTCGAAAATCATCTGACTCGGGAGACCGGTGTGCGCGGCCTCGCTCTGGCCGGCATCGGAACGCAAGTCGGCAATCACGTCCTTGACGCTCGTGAGGGGGAGCAGCGGGAGCAGCGTCGGCACCTGGACCAGCGTGTTGCGGAAACGCGGCCAGAGGATCTCAACTGTGTCCACGACGCCCTCAAGATACTGCTTCGTCATGAACTCGGCGACCGTGCGCACCTCGGAAAACGGCACGCGATCACCGACGGAAAATTCCGCGAGGAGATCGCGGTGCGTGCGGGCGATGAACTGCGCGCCCTTGCGGCCGATCACCGCGTACTTCGCCGGCGTCTTGATATCCGTGACGAGCTTGAAGAGGTTCGCGTTGAGCGGACCGGCGAGACCCTTGTCCGAAGTGACGAGGATGATGCCGCGGGTCTTGACCTCGCGCTTCACCAGGAACGGATGCTGGGCTTCCTCGACGCGATCGGCGAGGGCCGCGAGCATGCGCGCCATGAGTTCGGCGTAGGGCCGGCCGGCGAGCGCCGCCTGCTGCGCCTTCTTCATCTTCGACGCGGCCACCAACTCCATCGCCTTCGTGATCTGGCGGGTGTTCTTGACCGACTTGATGCGTCGGCGGATGTCGCGGGTGGAAGCCATGGGCTATTCTCGATTTTGGATTCTCGATTTTCGATCCAAGGCTTCGGGTTTCACTTAAGAAATCGAAAATCCAGAATCGAAAATCAAAAATTACGTCAGGCCGTGAAGGTGGACTTCCACTCGTCGGCCGCGGCCTGAAGCTTGGCCTCGAGATCCTTGTCGAGGGCGGCCTTGGTGCGGATTTCCGTCAGGAGCGGTTCCTTTCGGGAGATGAAGAAATCCTTCAAAGAAGCCGCCGCGACGACGATCTTCTTCACGTCGATGGCGTCGAAGATGCCCCGTTGCATGCCGAACAGGATCGCGACCTGCACCTCAATCGGGAGCGGGTTGAAGGCGGGCTGCTTGAACAGTTCGACGATGCGGGAGCCGCGGTCGAGCTGCGCCTTCGTCTTGGCGTCGAGGTCGGAGCCGAATTGCGCGAAGGCCGCGAGTTCGCGGAACTGCGCGAGTTCACCCTTCAATTTGCCGCCGACCTGCTTCGTGGCCTTGATCTGTGCGGCCGAGCCGACGCGCGAAACGGACAAGCCGACCGACACGGCGGGCCGGATGCCCTGGTTGAAAAGATCCGTCTCGAGGAAAATCTGGCCGTCGGTGATCGAAATCACATTCGTCGGAATGTAAGCCGAAACGTCACCGGCCTGGGTCTCGATGATCGGGAGCGCGGTGAGCGAACCCTTGCCATTGAGACGGGCACTGCGCTCGAGCAGGCGGCTGTGCAGGTAAAATACGTCGCCCGGATAAGCCTCACGGCCGGAGGGACGCTTCAGAATCAGCGAAATCTGCCGGTACGCGACGGCATGCTTCGAGAGGTCGTCGTACACGATCAGGGCATCTAGGCCGTTTTCCATGAACCACTCGCCCATCGCCGCGCCAGAGAAAGGGGCGAGATATTGATTGGCGGGATTGTCGGCCGCGGGCGCTGCGACAATCGTGGTGTACTCGAGCGCGCCGGCGGCCTCGAGGGCGGCGACGGTACGGACGATGTTGGAATTCTTCTGACCCACCGCGACGTAGATGGAGTAAACGGGGCGGAAATTCTTGTCGCCGCTTGCGAGGCCGACCTTGTTGATCTTCGCCTGGTTGATGATCGTATCGATCGCGATGGTCGTCTTGCCGGTGCCGCGGTCGCCGATGATCAGCTCACGTTGTCCGCGACCAATCGGGATCATGGAATCGATCGCCATGATGCCGGTGAAGAGCGGTTGCGAAACGGATTTGCGGACGATGATGCCGGGGGCGATGCGCTCGACGGGATAGGTTTCGGTCGCCGCGATCGGGCCCTTGCCATCAACCGGATTACCGAGGGCGTCGACGACACGGCCGAGAAGGGATTTGCCGACCGGCACGGAGAGCAGGCGGCCGGTGGTCTGGACTTCATCGCCTTCCTTCAGCTTGGAAATGTCTCCGAGAATGACGCAGCCAACCTCGTCCTCCTCGAGATTGAGCGCGATTCCGATGGCACCGCCAGGGAACTGCACCATCTCGTTGTACATTACGGCCGACAGGCCATCGATTTTGGCGACGCCGTCGGCGACCGTCCGGATGTTACCGGTGTTCTTCTTGACGGCCTTGCTCGAAAGCTTGGCGATCTGTTGTTCGATTTGTTCGAGGACGGTGCTCATCTGAAAAAGGGGGTTTGGTGATTGGCGAAAGAATCAAACTGCGCGCGCGAGGGCGGCGAGTTGCTGGGCGACGGACTGCTCGTAGACATCGTCCCCCACCCGGACCCGAAGTCCGGCGAGAAGCTGATCGTTGCGACGGGCCACGGGGGTGATGCCGCGGCCGTATTTCGCCGACATGGCGCGGGCAATGTCCTGAAGCACGGCATCGGAAACCGCACCGGAGTGCTCGACGACGGCCTGCCCGCGCGCGACCTCGGCGGTGATCAACCGGCGGTAAGCCTTCAGCAGCGCGAGCGACTGCGCCGGACTATGCTTGTCCACGTACGCCAGGACGCCGGCCACGCGGTCGCCTGACAGGACACCCTGATCAAAACTGAGGGTAAACAGTTGCCGCGCGAACTGCTGGAGCTTTTTGGTGCCGGAGGCCATCGGTGATTACGGAAACGGAGAGCGTCAGACGCTGGTGAGCTCGCGCGCCGCGGCGGCGTTGTAACTGGCGCGGTCGGCTTCGCTGAGTTTCTGGGCGAGCACGCGCTCGGTGGTGACGATGACGAGCCGCGCGATTTCCGTGCGGGCGTCGGCCATCATCTTCCGCTGGTCGAGGTCGAGCTGCTGACGCCCGCGGACGAGCAGGTCGTTGACCTTGGCCGCCGTTTCCTGGGTCTGGCGGTCGAGGTGATCCTTGGCCGTCTTGCGGGCCTCATCGACAATCTTGGACGCATCGAGAGAGGCCTGCTTCAGCAGCGCCGCGCTCTCCTGCTGGGTCGCCTCGAGCTTGGCCTTCATTGCCTCGGCGTACTTGATGCCGGCCTCAATCTTCCGGTTCCGCTCCTCCATCGTCGCCGTGACCGGCTTGATGCCGAACTTGTAGAGGACGACCAGAACGACGAGGAAGCTGATGAGCTGAAAGACGACGTATTTCGGCTCGACGCCAAAGTGCTCGAACGTTTGCCGGAGTCCTTCGATCGGACCGGCGTGGGCCGCGTCGGCTGCGAGGAAGAGAGGAAGCGTCATGGCGGGAATTTGGATCGCGGGAAAATGGGCAGCGCGGACGGGCCGCGCTGCCACACAAACAAGAGATTACTTGGCGAGGAACAGCGCGAGAATGCCGAGGCCTTCCGCGAGCGCCATGCCGATGATGGCCTGGACGAGAATCTTGCCGGAAGCGCCGGGATTGCGGCCGACCGCTTCGGCGGCCTTGAGGCCGATGAGACCGACGCCGATGGCGGCGCCGAGGAGACCGAATGCGCTGGCGATATTGCCCTGCAGTTCAGCGAGGATGGTGATCATGGTGGTTCTTTATCTTCGTTGTTGGATTTCCGCCGTGCGCACTCGTGGCACGCTCCCGGCGGGAGAGTCTCAGTGGTGCGCCTCCGTGGCGTGGTCGGGCTTGTCCTCGTGCGCATGATCATCGCCGTGATTCACCAGCAGGCCGATGTAAACCGAGGTGAGCAGGGTGAACACCAGCGCCTGGATCAGGCCGACCATCAGTTCCATAAAGTAGAACACGAAGAAAAAGCCGGTGCCGTGCAGCAGATTCTCGCCGCCGAAGACATTGCCAAAAAGTCGGACGGAGAGCGTGAAAGGCCGGATGGCGATCGAGAAGACTTCGATCAATCCGACGACCAGGAACACGATGGAGAGAATTGGATACAGCCAGCCGGGTGTCTCGGCCTTGTCCGCCTTGTTGCCGAAGAGATCCTTCACGATGATGGCGGGGCCGGCGTACTTTAGGACGATGATCAACCAGGCACCAAACGAGATGAGCGCGAGGGCGATGGTGCCGTTAAAGTCCGAGTTAAATGGACGAATCAACGGGCGCGTCAGGTGAAAGTGGCCATCGACTTCGTGGCCCCAGCCGATCGTACCGACGCCGGGGATCAGCCCCATCCAGTTGTGAAAGAGGATGAAAATGAAGAAGGTGATGAGCAGCGGAAACGCCGTCGGAAACGCTTTCTTGCCGATGATCGGCTCGAAAATCTCGCGCAGGCTTTCCATGAGCGACTCGATCACCGCCTGGCCCTTGGAAGGGATCACTGAGGGCTTTCCGACGAGCCACAGGAAGAGCAGCACCAACAGCGCAGAAACCGTCCAGCCGGTGATCATACTGCTCGTGACGGTCCAGCCGGATCCCACTTGGAATCGGGCCGCACTCGGCGCAACGCCCCCTGCATCAGCTGCGAGCACGGGAGAGCTGAGAAGGAAGAGGGCGGTGGCGTATTGAGTGACCCGGGACATTCGGCGCGCGAGACGAGTGGCTAAAAATAAAGGGAAAGGAAAGGCCACCACCCTCGGGCCCGTCAACCTCCATATGACACCGCTCCGGGTGTCGCGCGGGTAATTAGCAGGCCCGGGAAGGGAGTGTAACCGGCTAATCTTTCCGCCGATGGAGTGGTCGGGCACAAAGCGAGTGAAAGGTATCGGCCCGAGCCTGAAAGACCGTCTCGTGCACAAACGGCCACGGGTCCTCCACCCTGCCCCACCCGGCTGACTCGCCGAGCGAGTGCTCGACGGACGTAAAGTAAGGCTCGAAGTCGGTCCTAAAGAACAAGCGAGCCGAAGGTCCCGCTTTCGCCGCCACCGCCCGGAGAAAGTCGGGTTGCATGAGGCGGTGCTTCCGGTGACGTAGTTTGGGCCACGGGTCCGGAAAGAGCACGTAGACGTCCGAAAAGCCGACTCCCGGGGGCAAGGCTTCGAGAAACAACCGGGCCTCGGCTTGAATGAAGTGCAGATTCGGAAGCTTGGAGCGGTTGCGCTTCCGGGTGGCCCGATCGATTCGTTCGGTCGAAAGGTCGATGCCGATGCAGAGCTGATCTGGATGCTCCTTCGCGTAGGCCGTCAGGAAGTGTCCATGCCCGCATCCGATTTCCCAAACGAACTCGGATCGACCGGCCAGCAAGCGCTCAAACTGGGTCTGGAGATCCCTTGTGCGTTGAGCTAGAACAAGTTGGTGACCAGCGGGATCGTCCATTAGGATTCGGGCTCCAAGTTGACGTCACTCTGTCGCACCGCCGGCAACATAACCATCAAGACGTTGATATCGGCCGGGTTAACTCCGCTGATACGACTGGCCTGACCGAGGGTCAACGGGCGTACCTGGGCCAATTTCTGGGCGCTCTCCTTGCGCAAACCTTTGATGGCCAGATAGTCGAGTTTTTCGGGTAGTCGGATTTTCTCGATCTGACCCAGCTTTTCAACCTGGCGGGCCTCACGCTGGAGGTATCCCTGATACCTGACGCGATAGAGGGCCTCATCGCGGACTGCCTTTGGTTCACTACCCAGCATTTCAAGTTCGGATGCGCCATCGGCATTACGCCTGATCAACTCGGCGAGCGTCGAGCCGTTGACTCGCGTCGTTTCCAGATGAGTGATACAATGCTGAACGCGGGCCCGCTTCTGCTCGATCGCAGCGAGGCGGGACGGAGCAACCAAGCCGTAACGCGCTGCATGGTGGTGCAACCGGAGCTCGGCGCTACCGTGGTTGAACAACAAGCGATGCTCGGCCCGGCTCGTGAACATCCGATAGGGCTCGTTCGTCCCCTTGTTCACGAGGTCATCGATGAGGACTCCAATGTAGGCCTCATGCCGGCCAATCAGCATCGGCGGCTCTCCCCTCACCTTGTTGGCCGCGTTTACCCCCGCGACCAGACCCTGAGCGGCGGCCTCCTCGTAGCCCGACGTGCCGTTGATTTGGCCGGCCATGAACAGACCCTCGACCTTTTTAGACTCGAGCGACGCGAAAAGCTGCGTAGGCGGCGCGTAATCGTACTCGACCGCATACGCAGGCCGCAGGAACACCGCCCTCTGCATGCCCGGGATGCTGTGCACCAAATCGAGTTGGACGTCGAACGGCAGACTTGTTGACAAGCCATTCACATAAAATTCGTTCGTCGCCCTGCCCTCTGGTTCGAGGAAAAGCAGGTGCCGGGGCTTATCGGCGAAACGGACGAATTTGTCCTCAATACTCGGGCAATACCTTGGCCCGACGCCCTCTATCTCGCCGCTGTACATCGCAGACTTCGTCAGGTTGGCCCGGACGATCTCCGCGCTCCGGTCTGTCGTGTAGGTCATCCAACAGGAAACTTGTTCACATCCGGGCGCCCAGCCCAATCGGCGCTCGCCGGTCTGTTCCACGTGGAACAAAGGCTCGTCACCCCGCGTATCGTGAAACGCAAAGAAGGTCGGCTCGGCGTCGCCTTTCTGTTCCTTCATCTGGTCGAAATCCAGGCTTCGACCCAGGAGTCTGGGCGGTGTCCCGGTCTTGAAACGACGTAGCTCAATCCCGGCCTCGGCCAGGCTCGCCGACAGAGTTCGCGCACTGAAGTCGCCCAGCCGGCCGCCTTCGTTCTTGTTTTGGCCGATATGCATCAGCCCACGCAAAAACGTTCCGGTGGTCACCACCACGGTTCGGCCGCGGAACTCAAGGTCGAGATTCGTCCGGCAGCCGACGACCCGGCCCGCTTCGAAAATGAGCCCGGTCACCGTCGCCTGAAAAATCTGGAGATTAGGCTGAAGCTCCAAGGTATGTTTGAGCCGGAACTGGTAGGCCTTCTTGTCGCATTGCGCCCGCGGCGACTGCACGGCCGGCCCCTTGGACTCATTAAGCAGCCGGAATTGAATTCCCGTCAGGTCCGTGTTGATGGCCATCTCGCCACCCAGGGCATCGATTTCCCGAACCATCTGTCCCTTCGCCTGACCCCCGATCGCGGGGTTGCAGCTCATCTGGGCAATCGTATCGATGTTGCCGGTGAGGAGTAGGGTAGAGGCACCCATGCGCGACGCCGCCAGCGCGGCCTCGGTACCGGCATGGCCCGCCCCGCAAACGATGACATCGAACTGTAGGTCCTTATTCAATAGCCGTTAACATTTCCGCAATGGAAGAGCGCCCCGAATTTCTGGCCCTACTTTCCGATGCAGAAAGAGGCGAACAATTGGTCGAGCATGCGCTCGTTGTCCACCTTTCCCGTAATCTCGCCAAAAGCCGCCAACGTGTCACGTAGGTCGCTGGCAATTAACTCTATAGGTCCGTTCTCGCTCAACTTGGCCCCCGCCCGGGCCAATCCGGCTTGGGCGGATTCCAATGCGTACGCATGACGGGCGCTAATCGCGATTTTGTCTTCGCCGAGGGTATTCTGGAAGGCGTCGGCGGCCTGACCGATCGCGCCGACGAGTTCCTCGACGCCGGCACCAGTTAGCGCCGAAATGCGGATGACAGGAAACGGCCAGCCGATCGGTTCCGCCGCGTGGGGTGCCAGATCCGTCTTGTTCATCACCCAGATCGCCGGCCCGCGCTTCGCCTGCGCCCACACCACGTCCGGCAGTACCCAGGACGGCTGGGCCGCATCGACCACGATAAGAAACAGATCGGCCTCGGCCGTCCGCTCGAGCGTTTTCTCGATGCCAAGGCGTTCGATCTCACCCGGAGCAGGGTTCAGCCCTGCGGTGTCGATGATCCGCAAGGCATGCGGCCCGACCATGATCGTCTCCTCGAGAAAATCCCTCGTCGTACCGGGCTCCGGACTCACCAGGGCCCGCTCCCGACCCACGAGTCGGTTCAACAGGCTGCTTTTCCCGGCATTGGGCGGCCCGATGATGACCGTCCGAATGCCTTCCCGCAGCATCGCCCCATAGTGACTGGTCGCCAGCAGCCGCGCCGTCTCCGCGCCGATTCGCTGAATTTCGCCGGCCACCCACTGGCGGTCCTCGGGCGGCAAATCCTCCTCCGGAAAATCAATGTAAGCCTCAATCCGCGCCAGCACGCCCAACAGCGCGTCGATCAGCGTTCCCATGCGTCCGGCGAGCGCCCCCCGCAACTGCTGCTGCGCGAAAGCGAGGGCCCGCTCGCTGCGGGCATGAATCAGGTCCATCACCGCCTCCGCCTGGCTGAGATCAAGCCTCCCGTGCAGGAAGGCGCGCTGCGTAAACTCCCCCGGCTCCGCCGCCCGGCAGCCACGCGCGAGCAGATCCTCCAGGATTTTCTGCGCAATGAACGGGTTCCCGTGACAGGAAATCTCGAGCGCATCCTCGCCCGTGTAGCTGCGCGGCCCGGAAAAGAAGATCAGCACGACGTCGTCGACGAGCCCGCCGTGGCGATCGCGGTAGTCGACGTGCCGCGCCTGCCGGGACAGGGGAGGGGACCCGGCCAGTTCCGTCGCGAGCCGTTGCGTATCCGGCCCACTGACACGCAGGAGCGCCAGGGCCGCCGTGCCCGCCGGCGTACCCAGCGCGGCGATCGTGTCGAGGGAACGGCGCATGGCGAAAGTCGCCACGCTTCGCCGCCCGGCAATCCAAGTCAATTGTCAGGTCGGGCCCCGCCGGCCCACCCGCGCCCTTCAGCGCGCACTCACCACCAGCGGCGTGACCCGTGTTCCGTCCTGCACCTTGTCCCCCGGATAGACGATCACGGTCTGGCCTTCCTGGAGCCCGGACAGGATTTCCGTCTCGATGCCATTGCTCCGGCCCACGGAAACGCGCTGCAGTCTGGCGCGCCCGCCATCGGCCACGAAGGCATGCCACTCGCCCCGCCGCTGGAACAGCGCTCCCGCCGGCGCGCGCAAGGCCGCCGGCCGTTCCCACGTCACGATACGCGCTTCGACACGATAGCTGTCGCCCAGGGTGGGGCGGCGCTCCACCGGATCGACAAAGTCCGCCACCACGTAAACCCGCTGCTCCTCGACGCCGAGGGCGGAAATTTTGGTGAACGCAGACGGCTCGACCAGGCGAACCCGCGCGTTCAGCGGCTCAGACCCGCCCCATTGCTCCAGCATGACGCGAGCGCCCGGCTGGATGGTGACGCCGTCCCGTGAAAGCACTTCGATCCGCAATTCGAGATCCGTGGGGTCGCCAATCTCCACCAGGGCGAAGCCCGCCGGAACCACTCGTGCGCTCTCCTGCAACACACGGAGAATCTTCCCATTCACCGGCGAAGTGATCGTCAACGGCACCACGGCGTCACCACCCGCCGGACTCGCCGCGGCGGATTGCCGGCCACCCAAGACCGCGCGCGCCTGCTCAAGTTCGAACTCCGCCACCTGCGAGGCAAACTCGGCCGCACGCGCATCCTGCGCCCCGAGATTGGCCCGCAACTCAATCGCGTCGAATTCCTGCGCCGAGAGCACCTTTCCCTCGCGGAGAGCCTTCGCCCGGGCGAGATCGCTCGCAAACGTCCGGGCGGCCGCGGCCGCGCGCTCACGCTGCGCCATTGCCGCTTCGCGAGCGGCCTCGGCCCCGCGCACGCGCGCCTCGGCCTGGGCTTGGGTGCGCGCATCGAGAAAGTCAGCTCCACGGGCCTCGAGCACGGCCAGCGGAGTGCGTTGCGCCACGACCTCGGCCCCGGCTTTCCAGTCGATGCGTTGCAACTGTCCAGCCACGGGCGCGAACACGACGTAACGATTTCGCACCCGGGTCATGCCTTCCTCGTCCACTGTCACCACAAGCGGACCGCGGCTCACCGCTCCGGCCTCGACGGGAATCGCGCGGGGCCAGAGGCCGAGGACAATCAGCCCGATCAGCACCAAACCACCGAGCAGCGGAAGGCGGCGGCGCCAGGCGGGCTGGCGAATGGCCTGGGCAGCGGGAGGCGTGGACACGGCGGGAGTCATGGAAATGGAAGGGTGGTTAGTCGAGGGCCTTCAAAGCACTAACCAGATCGATCTCGGCAATCTTCCGGGCGGCAAACAAGGCGGACAGGGCCGATGCCACCGCGACCACCAGCACGGCGGACGCATAATTCGACGCGGTGAGAACCAACGGCAGGCGCACGGTCTCGGTATTGACCGCCTGCAGGATGCCGCGCGCAAAACCGGAGCCGAGCAGCAGGCCAACGGGAAGGGCTGCCAGCGTCAGCAGCACCAGCTCGCCGACCAGAACCGCGCCCACCTCGCGGCGCGTGAAGCCAAGCACCCGCAGCGTGGCGAGTTCCCGCGCACGCTCGGAGAGCGAGATGCGCGCACTATTATAAATAATCCCGAAGGCCACGATGGTCGCGAACATCATGTACATCTTCTGCAGCAGCCCGATGCTCTGCGCCGTCGTTTTCCGAAAGCCGTCGCGCAGCGAATTCTTGATCACGCATCCCGCGATCCGCGGCGTCTGCTTCACGGTCGCGAGAAATTCCGGCCAGCGCGACGAGGAGACCACCACGTGCGCACCGCTGATCCGGTCGCCCTCGAGCAGGAGCCGGTTCAGAGCGTGCAGTTCCATGTAACACGCCGTCCCGGCAAAATCCTCGGCCAGGCCAATGATCGGAATCGCCAGCTCGCGCTCGCGTCCCTCGAGCACGCGGGCGATCACCTCGTCGCCCGGCTTCACCTGCATGACTTCAGCCAGCTTGGCGGACATGACGATGCCGCGTGGCGGAAGCGTAAGCTGGCTCGGGCGCGCGTCGATCACCCGGCTCAACGTGCCCTGGGCCGGCAGCCCCTGGATCATCAGCCGTCGCTGGATCGGCCCGGCGCGCAATTCCACCGGCACGAAGCGAAACGGCTCGGCATGAACCACACCCGGCAGGTGCTTGAAGTCCGCCAGGGAACGCGCGGCCTCGGGCTCGACGAGTGACAACGTCACCGTCTGCCGCTGCACGACGTCCCATTGAAAATCGATCACGTAGTCGATCCCGTCGCGAAAGGAATTCGGCACGATCAAAATTCCGGTGGCGAGCGCGAGCGCGAGACACGTGAGGGCACTGCGAATCGGCCGCCGCTGGATGTTGCGCAACGCCATCCGAAACGAAGCCGTGAACCAGCGGGATACACCGAGCCGCTCCACCAGCGCCGGCTTGTAATGGGCCGGCGCCTCGGGGCGCATCGCCTCCGCGGGTGGCAGCCGCACCGCCCGGCGAACCGCCCCCGCAACCCCGATGAACGCGGCGAGCGCGCTCACGATCGAGGCTACAATCAGCACCCGGAGATCGATCAAAAACTCAAGCTGCGGAAACCGGAAGAACAGATGATACATCTCCACGAGCTTCGACCCGAGCGTGATGCCCGCGATGGCCCCGATTCCGGTTCCGACCACGACGATCGCGAGGGAGAATTTGAAATAGTGCCCGCCCACCTGCGCGTTGCTGAAACCGCAGGCCTTGAGCATCGCGATCTGCTCCCGCTGCAGCGCGATTTGCCGGCTCATGACCGAATTCGTCATGAACGCGGCGACGCTGAGAAACACCAGCGGGAAGGCGAGCGAGAGTCCCTCAAGCACCCGGATCTCGTCGTCGACCCGCCGGTTCGAAGGATGGTCATTGCGCCCATAGGCGCCGCGGCAGCCATAGGGCAGCAGCACGCGATCAATGGCGGCGCTGACCTTTCGTTCCGAAGCCCCGGGGGCGAGGGCGATCGCAACCGCATTGAACGCGCCGTAGAGCTGGAACGCGGTCGAGAGCTCCTTGTAGGGCAACCAGAACACGCCATAGGTGCGGTTGTCCGGCAAGGCGGCACCCGGCGGAGCTTCGAAGACGAACTCGGGCGACAGTACGATGCCCGAAATTTTGAAGATCTCGCGGCGGCCGTTGAGAACCGCGGCGATCTTCGCTCCGGGCTTCAGTCCATGGGCGTCGGCAAACGCCTCGCTCACCGCAATCTCGCCCCGCGTTGTGCCACCGAGGGGCAGGCGGCCCGCCCGCACGTGCAGCCGGTTCAACAGCGCCTCACCGCGCTCCGGCAGGGAGTTGATCAGCCCGACGGCCGGCTCAGCCAGACCCGGCACATCCAGTGTAACCTGGATGGCGACACTCGTCTGCACCGCCGCAACGCCGGGAATCGCCTGGAGTTCGCTGCGCACAGACTGCGGTGCGCGCTTCAGCCGCGCGAACACTTGGGCAAACCGGTACTTCTCGTAATACTCATCCCGCGTCGTCGAGAGCGAGAGGATGAGCGAACGCGTCATGATCATCATGGCGAGGCCGCACGCCATCACGAGCGCCACCGCAAACGCCTGGGACTTCAACGCCCGCAAATCGCGGAGGAGCTTGAGATCCAGCAGGCTCATGGATTCGTCCCCGCCATCACCACGCCAGCGAGCGCACATTCCCGCGCTGGACGTTCTCCCGGGTGCTCACGATGTGCCCATCCGAAAGCGTGAACACCCGATCCGCCATGTCGGCGAGGATCGCGTTGTGCGTGATGATCACCGCGAGGGTCCCGAGCTCGCGGTTGATGCGCTCAATCGCCTCGAGCACAGTGATTCCCGTCTTCACGTCGAGGGCACCGGTCGGTTCGTCGCAAAGCAGAACCTCGGGCCGCTTCGCAATCGCCCGGGCAATGGCGACCCGCTGTTGTTCGCCGCCAGAGAGCTGGGCGGGAAAGTGATCCATGCGATCCGCGAGTCCCACCAATGCCAGCGCCTCGCGCGGATCCATCGGTGCCGTGCAAATCTCGGTGATGAGGGCGACGTTCTCCCGGGCCGTCAGGCTGGGGATAAGATTGTAGGCTTGGAAAACGAAGCCGACCGCGTGCCGGCGAAACTGCGTCAGCCCCGCCTCATCGAGCGCCGCGAGATTGGCGCCGCGATATTCCAAGGTTCCCTGCGTGGGAGAATCGAGTCCACCGAGCTGGTTCAGCAGGGTCGACTTCCCGCTGCCCGAGGCCCCGAGCAACACGATCATCTCGCCCGCGTAGAGATCGAGATCGACCCCGGCCAAAGCCGTGACCGCCGCTGTCCCAAGCCCATAGACCCGACCCAAATCCCGCACTCGATAAACCGGTTGGCGTACCGGCACACTGACCCCGGATCCGGTGGGGCCCAAATCGGCTGGCAAAGGCATGGCGGGCGAAATCAACGTGATCCGGCGAACCGCAGCAACGCGCAATCCGTGCGCCGCGGAATCCCCGACCGGGCTCAACCCACGGTCGCGAGCTGGCCGCAACCGGCGGCAATATCGATTCCCCGGCGCTGCCGCACCGTACTGGGCAGCGAAAATTCCGAGGCGAGAATCTGCTGGAACCGTTTTGCCGCCTCGCTGCGCGTCGGCGCCCCAGCGTAACCGGCCGTGGGATTCAGCGGGATCAGATTCACCTGGGCGGGCAGGCCCCGCAGCAGCTCACCAACGGCGCGCGCGTGTTCCGGGGTGTCGTTCTTTCCCTCGATTAACGTCCACTCATAAAAAATCTTTCGCCCGGTCTGCTCACTGTAGGAACGGCAGGCCGCCAGGAGTTCGTCCAGCGGCCATTTCCGCGCGACGGGAATCAGGGCCGCCCGTTCCGCTTGCGTTGCCGCGTGCAACGAAACCGCGAGATGCGACGGACGGCGCTCGGCCGCCAGTCGCAGAATCCCTGGCACCACCCCCACGGTGCTCACCGTAATTCGTTCGCCTGCGATCGCGAGGCCGCTGGAATCGCGCAGGATGTCGACGGCCTGCATGACCGAATCGTAATTATGCAGCGGCTCGCCCATTCCCATCAGCACCACGTTGCGGAGGCGGTCGGGCTTGGGCCCGTCCGCAGTTGAAAGCTGAGGGTTGAGAGCTGAGAGCTTTAGGATCCGGGCGACGTGGACCGCTTGGGCGACAATCTCTCCGGGCGTGAGGTGCCGGGTGTATCCCATTTGCCCGGTGGCACAGAACACACAGCCCATCGCGCAGCCCACCTGCGAACTGATGCAGGCGGTCACACGTCCCGTGAAACGCATCAGGACCGTCTCGATGCGTTCCGCATCGGACAACGTCAGCAGAAACTTGCGGGTAAACCCATCCGACGACTCGGTGGCGAGCGCCGTGGGCAGCGTGCCGATTCGAGTCCCGGCCTCGAGTCGCGTGCGAACCTTGGCCGGCAAATCCGGCATCGCGGCAAATGAGTCCGCGAGTTCGAGGTAGAGATAATTCCAGAGTCTCCCCGCATGAACCGGCGAAAGATCCCATTGCACGAACCGCTCCTGCAGCTCCGAGCGGGTCAGATCGTAGAGATTGGAACGGGGATCGATCATGGGAACGCGCTAGAGCGGATTAATTACTAGTGTAGCCGTCGGGCGTGGACGAGCCACGCCCCTACACGGCTTCCGTAGGGGCGCGCCTCGTGCGCGCCCGCGAGGGCTGATCGGATACACTTCAATTTAATCCGTTCTAGCGTAGGACGCCGTCGAGCCACCGCAAATGGCGAGTGCGTTGCGTCGGCCGCCGCATGGCGGCGAACCCGCTCAGAAGAACGTGTAGTATTTGCCGGCTTCGAGCCGGGAAATCAGGAGCGCGAGCTCCAGCGCGTGATAGTCGCCCCAGAGGCACGACTCGCCACACGGCACCTTTTGCCCCGGCGGGACGTAATCCCAGCCGTTCGGCCGATGATAAACGCTGTGCAGGAGCAGGCCCTGATGGCGGCGGTCGCTGGAGAGGTACGGCTCGTCGAACAGCGTGTTCGCGATCGTGAGTCCGGCCTGGAAATACTTTTGGCCCGCCGCCTTCTCCCCACGAGCCAGCAAATAGTGGCCGAGCCGGATGAAACCCTGCGCGGCGATGGCGGCTGCAGAGCTATCGACGGGTTCGTGGGCGTTGAACGGATCGGCGTTCTTTTTCGTGACGTCCCCGAGGTGATGACTGTTGAGGGCGCAGCTGTCCCAATAGGGCACGCCATCCTTCGAGGAATATCCGTCGATGTAGTAGTCGCTCGCCGCGCGGGCCGTCTCGAGAAACAAATCGGTCACCGCGCTTCGTCCGCCGACCGCGTCGAGTTCGGCGCCGGGCACCACATCGAGAAATTCGAGTTGCTCCGCGTAGCCGCAAATCACCCACGCGGCGCCGCGCGTCCAGGTCGTGAACGGCGAATAACCCTGCTGCGAACTCGGGCAGCGGAATTGTCCGTCGTTGCGATTGAAGACCGACTCGTGCGCGACGCGGCCCCGCACATCGTAGGTGTCGCGCCCCTGACCGAAGAAGACGTTAAACCGAGAGGTGGTCGCGGCGTGCTCGATCGCCCGGTGGAGCAGGTTGATCGGCTTGTCGCCTTCACCCATGAGCGCGTGACCGAGCTGGTGCGCGACGACGAGCGAGCGCAGCGAACGAATCGTGTCGGAGAAGAGCGACTGCGGCCCGTTGAAGGAGTAGATGTAACCGCCCGGGACGAGTCCGCTCGTCGCCGGCGCCGACTTCACGGGAGTCCACGGCGCGCGATAGCAGGTGGGCGCATAGCGAGCCGCCTGCACGGCGCCGGAGACCTTCAACGCGAGCTCGGTGTAGTTGAGTTCATCAGCCGAGTGGGGGATCCGGCCCTCGAGCATCAGCCGGCGCAGGTTGCCGTAGGTGGAGACGTTGTTGAAGCCGTGGTCGTGGACTCCGACATGCGAGACGTGTGAGGCCATGTGGCGCAGCGTCTTCTCGCGGCCCAGCTTGAGCATCGCGGCGTCACCGGTGGCGTCGAAGTGCAGGAAGGCCATGCCGAACTGGAAGCCCTGCGTCCACTCGGTCCACCCGCGAGAGGTATAGCGTCCCTTGACGGTGAACACGGGTGTGCCGCGGGCCGAATCCCAAGCCGCATCGACGGCCCGGATTTTTTGGCCGGCGAGTTCGAACACGCGTTGCGTTTTCCGGCGGAGTTTCTGCGGGGTGAGCTGGGCGTCGACCTTCATGGTGGAACGCGAAATTGTCGGGCGCCCCGGAGTGAAACAAGGGCGAAAGCCGGCGTGGCCGTGTCACCTTGCCATGGCCGGGCCCGGCCCCATCTTCAGCGAATGGCCGAGTTCGCCGAAAAATTTCTTCAGGCCTTCATCCCGCTTTTCGTCGCGATCGATCCCATCGGCCTCGCGGCCATCTTCCTGGGACTCGGCCAGGGGATGGAGCAAAAGCAGCGGCAGCGGATTGCGCGGCAGGCGACGTTGACGGGCGGCGGCGTGGCGCTGCTGTTCCTGTTTCTCGGCGCAAACATTTTCAAGGCGCTGGGCATTTCGGTGAGCGACTTCCAGGTCGCCGGCGGATTCATCCTGTTCATCCTCGCCGTGCGGGAACTCGTCCAATCCGCGGCCGAGCCGGAAAAGATGCCGACCGACTTCGGGGTCGTCCCGCTCGGGATGCCGCTGATCGCCGGGCCGGCCCTCATCACGACGCTGATTCTCCTCTCGCAGGCACTCGGGCTGGCCGTCGCCCTGGCGGCGCTCTCCGCCAACCTGCTGCTCGTGGTCCTCGGGTTTGCGTTCAGCGATCAGATCGCCCGCTTCCTGCGGCCGACGGGCATGCGGGCGATCTCGAAGATCATCTCGATGCTCCTGGCCGCGATCGCCGTGAACATGATCCGGCGCGGGATGGCGTCCTAGGATTGCCAATCGCCAAAGGCCGAGTGCCGAGGGATGACTCGCCCGGAGGTATTTGGCCGTCTGTCACGCGAGTGGCCTCTTCGCGATGATCCCTGCGGCGACCGAAACGCGAACAAACCAGAACGGATTTACCCCGCAAAGCCGGTGAGCAGATCTGCGTAAATCCTGGCGCTGGCGAGCAGCTCCTTGACCTTCGCGCGCTCGTCGACCGCGTGGGTGTCGTCGCCCCCGGGACCGTAGCCAAGCGTCGGGATCTTCAGGTAGTGCGAGAAGAAGTGCATGTCGTTGAAGCCCGTGGACACGCTGAACACGGCGGGCTGGCGGCGAACGCGGGTGACGCAACCGGCCATTGCGGCGAAGAAAGGGTGCCGGGGCTCCGAGAAGCAGGAAAAGTTCTCGGAAATCTTCTTAATCGTGATCCGGCACTGCGGAATCTTCCGGGCCGCGGCGGTGAGGAACTGCCGGACTTCACGCTCGGCCGCAGCATGGTCTTCGATCGCGAGCACGCGTCGGTCGATGGTGAAGCTCGCGTGCGCGGGCACGGTGTTGATCTTCGCCCCTTCACCGCAGTGAAACACTCCTCCGACGTTGATCGTCGGCCGCATCGTCCGGCCGTCGGGCGTACGCCAGGTGCGGCGCGCCAGCACCTTCTTGTAGTCCTCCAACGACCGAACCAGCGCGGCCATCTTCTCGAGCGCATTGATGCCTTGTTCCGGCAGGGAACCGTGGGCGGCGCGGCCGTGCACGATGACCTCGAACCAGGCGGTGCCATTGTGGCCGCAGCAGACGGCGTTCTTCTCGCCGCCTTCCATGACGATGGCGTAGTCCGGCTTGATCGGCGCATTCTTGACCAGCCAGCCGGTGCCGAGGACCGAGTCCGTTTCCTCGTCCGCCGTGAACGAAACCTCGAGATTCATCTTCGGCGTCACCCCGGAAACGCGGAGCGCGCGAATCGCCATGAGCAGGCTGGCGATGGAGCCCTTCATGTCGGCGGTCCCCCGGCCGTAAATCCAGCCGGCGTCGACTGTGGCACTGAAGGGATCGCCGTGCCGCCAATGGCCCGAGACCGGGACCACATCGTAATGGGCGTTGAAATGGACCGTCTTCCTGGCTCCGGGGACGCGCCACCGGCCGAGGACGTTGTAGCGGGGAAAACCCAGCTGCTCCGGGGGGAGGGCGGCCTTTAGCTCCTTTTGGGACAATGTGTAACGCTTCGGCGCCATTCCCAGATCGGCGAGCTCGGCCACCAGCTTTCCGGTCACGGCCGGATAGTTTTCGCCCGGCGGGTTGACCGTGGAAATCCGGACGAGTTGCTGCAGCCGGCCGATGAGTTCCTGCGGGTGGCGGTCAATGAATTCGGCGGGAGTCACGCCGGAGGAAGGTGCCCATGGAATCGGGCGAAGCCACGGAAAAAATTCCGGGTGAGCGGCGCTCTCGATCCTGCCTATTCGCGTCCGGCGATGCGATCCGCCGGCGGAAACTCAGGCGGAAGCGGCCGCGCGGCGGCGGCGGCGATAGAGCGCGAGGCCCAAGGATCCGCCGATCAGGAACAGGCCGTAAGTCGCAGGCTCGGGCGCCGGGGTGATTTGCTTGTCGCCGGCCCAGAACGTTTGCGTGTTCGAGAAGTCGCTGAATCCAATGCGATTCTGCGGGGCCACGTTCGAAACGCCCGGCGTTACCCCCGCAAACGTGTTGGCGTTGAAATAATCCACGGTATTCACCCAGTTGTTTACGGTCAGCATGACAGGATCGAGGAGCGTGCCGGGGCTCAAGGTGACGCCGTTGAAGTTGACCGTCGACGCGAGGTTACTGCCAAAATCGAGGGTCGACTTCGCCGTCACGTTCAACGCGCCGAACGTGCTGTTGGAGCCGTTGAGGGAGAGCGAGCCACCGGCGAGGGTGATGTTCAGGTTCGGGTTACTAAAGTTCGCTCCCAAGACCAGGGTCGCACCCGGTCCGATGATGAGCGTGCCAGAACCACCAAAGGTGCCGGAGAACGTGGCCGATCCGCCGCTCAGGGTAAGGCTTCCATTGGTCCCGAAATCGAGGCTGCCCG
>CANJCM010000068.1 GCA_947472765.1 Opitutia bacterium | reverse complement strand
CCTTGCCGGTGCCGACATCGAGGTGAACGGCCGGCCCTTCGCAAGATTGCGGCTCACCTCTCCGCGCAGCGGCGGCGCCAAGTATCTGTCGCCAGCCAAGAGCGGCTGCCAAGCCTACTTCCCGCCGGGCCTGCGGAAGCTTCTGTTGCCGGACTGCGTGCTTGGAATCGTGGAGGGCGAGTTCAAGGCACTGGCGCTGGTCGAAGCCGGATTTCCCTGCGTTGGTATCGGCGGGATTTCGTCTGCCTGTCCGAAAAACGCCAGCGGCGATCCGGAGCTTTTACCGGAACTTGCGCACCTGATAGCTGAAGTGCGACCCGCCACGGTGGCGTTCATCGGTGACGCGGACACGGCGCTAATTCACGCGTTTGCACGGGAGGCTTTAAAACTCGCGAAGGTGACCGGCGTGCCGGTGAAGCTCCCGCGAATTCCATTCAACGCGCCGGGAAAGGGCGCCGACGATCTGCGCGAGGCGTGGGCAGAACACTTCCCGAGCAAGTGGCGCCAGATCGAGAAGGACGCGGAGCCGGTGGACGTGAAGGAGACGTGGGAAAGGCTCGCGGTGCGACTGCTGCGACGTGAGACCGCCGCGTTCGAGACGCTTCCGGCGGAGCAGAAGGAAGCTTCCTCGCATCGTCTTGTGAAATTTTCTGCTGGTCTCCGTGATGCTCCGCTTGAACAGGAGAGCATCGAGAGATTTGCCGCCGACGTTTTTAGGCTGGAGAAAAAGGTGTTTCGCGCCGCGGTCTCGTCTCAGGCCAAAAATGCCGAGCGGGAGGCCGCGGAAAGCCGGCGCAAGGCTGCGCTGGCGGCACTCGCTTCGGACGGCGAAAGTCCGGTCTACTTCGACGGGTCGAATTATTGGCGACGTGAAGCGGATGGAGCGTTTGGTCGACTTTGCCGCGAGGATGCCCGCTTGCATTTGAATCAGGCCGGTCTTTCGCGCCGCGGAGATCCCTCACCGTGCGACGAGGCGCTGCACTCGCTTCAAGTGCAAAATCGGGTGGACTACGCTGGGCCATTGTGTGGGCGTACCGCCGGGCTGCATGAGGAGAATGGCGTGCGCGTGTTGGCGACCAAGGGTCCGGAGTGGATCGAGGGAAAAGCTGGTGAAGCGCCGACGGTAACGCGCCTCGTCGCGAATCTTTTTGGCGCCACTGCGCGGGATGAGAAGCACGCGGAGCGGCAGATTGCGCTGTTTTGCGGCTGGCTGAAGCTAGCCCGGTCAGCCGTGCGGAACTTCCACAGCCACAGTCCCGGCCAAGTTCTCGCCTTGGTTGGGCCGGCGGCTTGCGGCAAAACACTTCTGCAATCGGCGATCATCACTCCTGCACTGGGCGGACGTAGCGCGGACCCAGCCCTGTTCCTCACGGGAGGTACGACGTTTAGCGCGGATCTATGGGCGGCTGAGCATCTGGCAGTCGGTGACAAGGCGTTGGACGTTGAGGGCCGGCAACGGTCCACACTGCGCAACGAACTCAAGCGAATCGTGGCCGAACCTCATTTTCCGTTGCACGGGAAGGGCCGGGACGCTCGCACCTTCCGGCCAGTCTGGCGGATTTCGCTCTCCGCAAACTCTGATCCCGAGAGTGCAAGCAACCTGCCGGCCTTGGACGCGAGCTTCGCAGACAAGATCATTTACCTGCACTGTTACGCGCCACCGGAGCCGTTCTTCGACGAGAACGTGGCAGGAGCGCGATTGGCGTTCGCTAGTACGCTGCGAGAGGAATTGCCGGCATTTCTGGCAGCCATCGACGCACACCTGATTCCACCCGAGCTTCGTAAGGAACGCTTCGGCCTGATCGAGTGGCATCACCCAGAGATCCTAAAGTTACTTGATGATGGAGATCCGCTGAGACCAGTCGAGGAAGCTCTCGAAAGCTGGATCTCGGGATGGGATGTGCATATCCGCGAAAGGAGTCTCTCGACCCGCGAACTATACGAGGAGTTAGACAACCACGCGAACGTCTCACGGCTGAAGATCTCTAGCGGCGTCAAGCATCTGGGGCATCAGCTAGCCCAGCTCGCTGCGAAACCGGCGTGGACTGGACGTATCATGCAGGCGCCACGGCGGTTGGGAACACGGGAGGAGAACCGGCGGCAAGCCGGCTGGCGCATCGTTCGTGATTGAAGCCATGAACCTCTCTGAAATGTTTATGCCGCATCTGCGGAAGGTGCGGAATGTTGAAAAAATACATTCTATATTAGGAAGAGAAGAAAAAGGCGTATCAGGAATAAACATAGGCGAGAAATCGGGAATTGAACCGTCCGCACCCTCCGCACCTACCTTGGTGCCACTTAATGCACCTTTCGTCGATGGCGGTCGCTACCGGCTCGCCGGAGCAACTGAGGCCAAAACCCGACTAGACCTTTACCTCGCCGATCCGAACGGCCCGTGGGTTCGTTTGCACGGCGTGCTTCAACTCATCACCACCGGCAGGAACGTCGCATGACTCGCCTCGTTCATACCGTAGTGTTCCTCTCGGTGGTGGCTGGCGCATATACAAGTGCTCGGCTGGACGCTTGAAGGCGGTCAAGTGCCGTCTTGCGGCCATGACTTGCATACGCCCCGGAGATTGTGCTGTATGTTAAACGTAAATACGTGACACTTTGGCTCGTCCCCCTTCGGCTGGTTTCAAAGATCGGCAGCGGCTTTTTTTGTGGACTCAGTAAAGATCCCATTAGCGGTTTCGGTTACCGCTGGGCGTTTAATTCGCACACGCGAGCGGTCAACGCGCGTATCTCGCTCAACCGCTTCGATGCGATCCTCGCCAATCAACCATACGAGACTCTCGCTTGTAAAAGATGCACCAGCGCCATTTTGCTTGATCGCCGATTCGGTCTTATTCGGTTCCCCGTACTTCTCTCGGAGGGCCAAAACTACGATGGAAAACTCACGTTGGGAAAAGCTGGCCGCGATTTCGCCTAGAATTATCTTTTTTGCAGCGGATCTTTCTTCGTCAATGAATCCACGCACGGAGATGGCTGGCACAGTTTTGAGCGGACGACCTTTCTTTGCGGCATCAATCAGCGCGTCCGTTATTGCTCTCAAGCTCGTAGAACGTTCGCGTGCCGGCGCGGCGCATAGATCCCAGTCGGCGAGGCGTGAGGCAAAAAAGCAAAACTCCACCTCGGCGGGTACTCCGGCAAACGTCTCGGGCGTTTCGTTACCACGCTTCTCGAAAGGGTAGCTCTTGGAAATAACGACCATCCCGAGACGACGGTAATCAATCACGTGTTCGCCTGCTTTTGGTGCGTCGGTAAACACGTCGCCAAATTGGATGAAAGGTGCGCGTTGCGTGCTATCAATCGTCGCGCGATCGTGCTTCGTGCGAAAGGATGAGGTGGACCCCATCCGTTGGACAGCGGATCGAGGAGATTAAGTTACGAGAGACAAAGGCGCTTTAGAAGCCTTGGCCGGCTCCGAGCAGCAGGCTTCGGTGAAGCTTTCATGAATTTCTACGCGCGCGGATGACTCCAACTAGTCGTTAAATTCACGGAATGTATTTAACAGAACTCGGGCCGGATTGTTGCCCAGATGAACGAGTGTTGTCAGCGATTCGCTCGTTTGTGTCGTCAATTTTCTTCAGCAACTTGATGATCTGTCGTAGCTGCATCCATACGAACAGCGGAATGAGCGCAAAAAAAGCGCAGAACACATAAAACAAGAATACCACTGACACGCCAGCGACCTCGGGAATGTTATTCATTTTTGGATATTTTTAATTATTTTGCCGGCCACTCGCTTGATTCACCAAAAACTTGGCCAGATGTAATGTTATCTTAGTTGGATCAAAGACTGGCTTTTCCTACTGCTTCGCCAACCTCTCGAATAGCTCACGCGCCAGCTTCGTCGCTTCGACCTTCTGATCGGCGGTCATATGTTTACCGCATCTCCTCAATGCTCATTGGTAGTAAAAGGTAAACGTCATCTCCTGCGACTCGCCGAGCATCGCCTTCATGTCATCCGTCCAGGGACCATAGGGAGCGCGATCGGTGATGCCGCTGACGCAGGCACGCGACCCCTGGTCGGTCGAGTGGTTGGCCACCTCGAGAATCTGCGCGATCCGGCCTTCGGAGTTCAGGACGATGCGGACCGTGACTGTGCTCCCGGAAGGCGGGTTCGTTTTGTTCTCGATCAGGATCCGCTCCCACTGGACCTGCACCGTATCGATCATCCGCTGCAGGTAGGCACCGTAGTTGCTCCACTTCGCGTCGACCGCGATGTTGCCGATGTTCGCGGTGCCAAACTTGTTCTCGGTCAGAATCGCCGGGCGGACCTGCTGCTGTTTCACGACCTGCTGGCTCGCGCGCGGACGCTTCGGATCGATATCGAGCTTGGGAACCGGCTTGCTGCCGAAGGACAGGGTGTGGGCGTCCTTGACGGGCTTATCTGGGGGAGATGACGCGATATCCTCCACTGGTTTTACTAGGTCACCGCCAAGATTTGGCAACCATGGTTGTGGTCTCAGCTTAATTGCCTTGAGGCGCTCTCTTGCTAAGTCAGTCGCCTCAGCGATAGCCAGTGGAGTCAGATATTGTTGGACGATATTTAGTTGCAGGTTGGCTAGAGGATGGCCACTCGCGCCTGCAATATTGAACCAAGCGTGCGCCTCAATAAAGTCTGGGGCGACTCCTTTACCGGCGACATAAATATCGCCGAGTTTCATTTGAGCTAGGGCCAATCTTTGCTCCGCCGCCTTGCGATACCACTTCACTGCCTCGGTTTCGTTTTTAGGCACGCCTCTGCCGTTTGCATACATCTCGCCAAGTGCGAATTCGGCTATCGGCTCTCCCTGCTCGGCCGCTTTGCGATACCACTTCACGGCCTCGACCTCATCCTTCGGCACGCCGTTGCCGGTGTCGTACATCCAGCCGAGATTGAATTGCGCGGCGGCATTTCCTTGCTCCGCCGACTTCCGAAACCATTTCACGGCTTCGACCGCATCCTTCGGCACGCCGGTGCCGTTGGCGTACATCACGCCGAGAGTGAACTGCGCGGAGTCAAGGCCTTGTTCCGCCGCCAGCCGATACCACTTCACGGCTTCCACGGCATCCTTCGGCACGCCGGTGCCGTTGGCGTACATCAAGCCGAGGTTGGTCTGCGCGAGGGCACTTCCTTGCTCCGCCGACTTCCGATACCACTTCACGGCTTCAGCACTATCCTTCGGCACGCCGTCGCCGTTGGCGTACATCAAGCCGAGGTTGAACTGCGCGTCGGCATCGCCCGACTCGGCTTTCTTCCGCGTCTCGTCGAGCGACTGAGCAAAAGCGACCGACAACAAAAGCCCGAACACGCAGAGCAGGCGGGTGAGGTTTCTCATGGTCGAACCGTGCGCGCGATGGCGACCGAATCCAAGGAATTTGGCACGGTGGGTATTGAGGCGAATTACACGCTGCTGGGCAGCGCGGTGGGCGGGTCGACGCGAACCGCGCCCGGGCGCCGTGAATCCCGCCGCCCTGACATAGGCCCGGGCGTTTGGCTCGTCTATGCCTCGATCTCATCCTCACCAAGTGCTTTCGTGATTTTCTGGATAATCTCTTTGCTTTGCTCAGTTGCCGCGCCCGCCTCCCCCAATGCAACGAAGTAGCTAAGAAGTTTATTCTTATCGTCCGCGTCTAGCGCCTTTCCTAATGTCACAAGAATTGTTTCCGCATCGCTGCTTGATGGTGGGTTATCGCACTTCTGTCGAAAATCTATCGGGTCGAATTGAGGCAAAAGTTTGATGCCATAGACCTCAGCGAGTGTGACCTCGCTGGCCTCAATCTTGCCGTCCGCAGTAACGACCCAGCTAGCCAGCGTGTAAAGTGCCGTGAGGAGATGGTTAGCATAGGGTTCGTCTGGCATTTTTGTGCCAAGCGCGATTTGAATGCGGTGAGCGTTAAACGTGAGTTCCTTTTCGAGCGCTCTGAATTCGTCAATTAAAGTGGCGGCGTGCTCATTCGGAATCTCTAGCAAAGCCGCCTTTACTTGAGTCCTATCTAGTTCAAGTGCCATGGCCCGTTCGCTGATTGGAGGGTGGGTGTCTGTTGGGTGATACGTCGTGCGCTCAAAAACCAAATCCAGAATCTGGTCTGCTTTCTCTGGATCAAAGTCGTACTTCGCTTGATATTGCATCAGCAGACTCAGGTTCTCACTCACTTTTCCCTCACTGAGCCTTTCTCGGTTCTTCTCTTCAACACGGGGCCAAATTGAGGAATACACCACCAGTTTTGAAAGGCAGCTAATTAATGATAGCGCGGAACCTGCCGCAGCCCCCACTTTGTCGGCTTTGAATTCACGCTGGCGAGAGATGCGAGCGACGTTTCGGTCGAACTCGCCATATCCATAGCTCAAAAGGTATATCGCAGGAAGTTTAGCTAACGCAGTGATTCCAGTTCCGCTTTGTGCAAGGTTGGAAATGGCAGCGGCAAGCCCAGAATAAACTGGGGAAAATTTCTGCGAATAGGCACAGTCGTCTCCAAGAAAGTGGCCAAGCTCATGACCAACTACGGACCGAAACTCCTCAATGGTAAGCATCCGGCAAAGCGGCACTGACAAGTAGAGCGTCTCACCAGCCAGTGTTTCATTTCCTCCAATCAAGACGATGTCGCATGTGGTGACGTAGAAATTAGGTTCAAGGCCGACGATAATATTTTTCGGTGCTCCGGCTTGAATATCTCGTGCAACGCTGGAAACAAACTCCCAAAGTTTCGGTGCAGATTCCCTCGTAACTTTTTTGGCAGCTACGGTGATTCGCCGACGCGACGGCTCGCCAATAGAAAAAATAAGGCAAAAGCAGCCGATGACTGCGCCGATGCCTACACCCACGATTAGAACAAAATGCACCCTCTGAATGAAGTATGACTCCGCGTAGTAAATTGTACCCGTAAGTATCACCCCTTGCACTAGCATTAACGCGGCAAGGAGGACTAGGGAAACAGGCACAAGAGCCGGAAATACAAAAGCTGTCAGCGAGCGATTTTCTCCGCAAATCCGAGCCGCGAAAAAAACATTAATGGCAGTGCAATGCCAACAACTGCGGCCAGTAGGCTTGCATCCGTCAAGAGCGCCAAGGCTGTTCCGTCCGCTCCCAATAAGCCGTTCTTGCAGCCCTCATACACATCGAGCAGCGACAGACCTTGGCGCTGAACGTCTCTGAAAATAAAAAAAAGCAGAAAGAGACTGCCAACGGGAACCACTAGACTTATCCCAAGTATCTTGCTGATTCGTGCGATGCTGGAATTGTTCACGTGAATGGATTAGTTTGATTAGTCATCGCACCGGGTCTTTTCCGTACAAATTCGATGGCAGACCGAATAGTGTCAGATAATTTTATGCCTTTGTCTCTGCTTGTAACCGCTCTGCTATCACGGCTTCAGCACCATCCTTCGGCACGCTGGTGCCGTTGTCGTACATCAAGCCGAGGTTGAACTGCGCGAGGGCTTCACCTTGCTCGGCCTTTTTCCTCGTCTCCGCCAGATCCTCCGCGAAGACCGCGCTCGCTAGCAGACCGAAGGCGAGAAGGCATGTCAGCGTGCGCCGGAACATCTTTGAATTGCTACGCGCGCGGATGACTGAAGTAAATACCGTATGCCATCCCTCCACACGGGAAAAAGGAGGCTTCCGCGCTCACCCTCTCCGACCGCCGCTCAATGGACCTAGAGAAGCACATCTCCGAATTTCTTGCAGACGCGAGCCAACCTGCAACGGCCCGTGAAATAGCGCGGTATCTTTCGCAATCCTTGGGCCACTCAATCGACGCCTCGGAAGTGAATTCGAAGCTTTACGGCACCCTCTCACCGCATGTGACCCAAGGGGCGGAGTATCGTTGGTCCCTCAAGTCCGAGGAGCCGGCCAGCACAGCGCTCCCGGCGCCGGTGAAGCTGCCGCGCAGGGAACCCGCGATCAAGTCTGGTGCTGACGCCGAGTCCGAGAGCACGTCGGGAAATGCAGAAGTCGACGTAAACACCGAGGTCGACGTTCCAATTCCGCCGTCCGCAGCGGAAGCCAAGGATCGACTAAAATCTGTATTCCGCTTCTTGAAGGAGCTGCACGAGCTGCGGAATCCAGTGGTCAAGAAATTCGTTCCGAAGCATGGAATGCGAATCGAAGAGTGGCCAGTCCATGAATCGATCCAAGTAAGGAACGGCGACTATTCGCCCAGTCAGGACGACCCAGAGTACCTGATCGTTGTGAAGCGGGCGAATATGACCAAGTGCCCGCCACCGCCGAAGCCTTTGGAAGCTTGGCTGCTGTCGGGCTGGGAGGACTGCACTCGGCTTGTAGACAAAGTGCCGTTGAAAAATCTCATTTCTGCCGACGGCAGAACCGAGACCGTCGGCTTCGATGATTCCCCGGAACGAGTGCAGGCCCTCAGCACCTGGTCTCGGACACGGGAGACTTGGGCGGCTACGGAGCGCATTGCAGTAAAGGCTCGCGCAGTCTTCGAGGAGTTCCATTCGGTTTGGGCGCTCCTTCAAAAAGAAGGCGGCTCCATGGAGCTGGTGGCGGACGATGGCTGGCTGGGTATCGACAGTCAGCGCATTCGCCATCCCCTCCTCTCCCAGAGTCTGAACCTGGACTTTGACGTAAGCGGACCTGAATTCAGAGTGAGCGTGACACTCGAACAGCCGGAGCTGTTTACGGCCTTGCTCCGCCAGATACCCGACGTTGATGCGCACTCGCTTGGACAGATGACCGACGACTTAAAGAAGCTGCCGGTTCAGCCGCTCGGTGGCGAAAGCACCAACCAATATTTCAAACGGCTCGCTCAAGGTCTGTTTCGTGACGGCGAATTCTTCCCAGACGGACGGCCAGCGGGTGACGTGGATACGCCCGTGATTTGGAGGGACACTACGCTTCATGTCCGAAAGAAAGTCGCCGGTCTCTTGAAGGCACTCACCGGCATCTTGGAGCATCTCCAGTCGGCGTCTGTGATTCCGGTCGACGGGCTATCGCGAATTGTCGGGATCGACCCTGACGAAGAGCACGAAACTGGCGTTTTGGCCTGGGGCGGGAACGGAGACTCAGCTCGGGCGCCTATGCCACAGGCTAGCAAAGCGGAAATCCTTTTCAGCAAGCCCGCAAACGAAGAACAGTACCGGATCGCAGCGCAGCTCGCGAACAATAGCAATGTCCTCGTGCAGGGTCCGCCGGGTACAGGCAAGACGCACACGATCGCAAATTTGCTGGGTCACCTGCTTGCCCAGGGAAAGACGGTGCTCGTGACTGCCCACACGACGAAAGCACTTCGGGTACTCCGCGACAAGGTCGTCTTACCTCTCCAGCCCCTGTGCCTGAGCGTCCTCGACTCAGAGAGCGAGAGTAAGGCACAACTGGCGAAGGCGGCCCAACAGATCGTCGCCCGGCTGGCGACCTGCGACGCAGCTTCCATGAAAAAGGAAGCCGGGACCCTGCGGATAAAGCGCGCCAACATGCTCGCGGCTGCACTCGCCAAAAGGGGCAAACTCCGGTCAGCCCGCGAAAGCGAGATCGAGGAGATAGTTGTTAACGGTGAGGCTATCCGCCCCGTGGAGGCGGCAAAGCAGATCGCAGCCACCGCCGCCGCCAACGATTGGATCCCCGGACCCCTGAACCAAGATTTCTGTCCGCTCTCAGACCGAGAGATCATTGAGCTGTACGCGACCAACTCAACCATCACACCCGACGATGAAATTGAGCTTCGAGCAGAGCAGCCGGATTCTGCGCAACTCGTGGCGCCGGCCGATTTCCGACTGCTTGCCGGAGAGCGCGACGAGGCTGGCACACAAGGCAAAGGGCACCGCCCAAAGTATTGGGATAGCAAGAAGGTCGAAAAGTGCTCCGCTGCTAAGTTGCGAGCGATCCACGTGGCCCTACAGCAGGCCGCAGCCGCTTTGGGCGAGGAAGACAAATGGCTCCGAGAGCTTCTCTTTTGCGGCTCGGTTGGCGGGCCGCGAGCCGAAGCGTGGCTGGACCTAGCGACCGAGATCGCGGCGCTCGCGCAAGAGGCCGCCGAGGTTCAGCGGATCGCAATGGAACACGGGCCAGAGCCGTCGACCAAATGCAGTCCATTGGAAACCTCAGTCCATTACGAGGAAATCATCCTGCACCTTGAGGCCGGTGGCCGTCTTGGCTTCCTCACGAAGATCACGAAAAGGCATTGGAAGGACACGATTGCCGCGTCCAAAGTCGACGGACGAAATCCTCAGAGCGTCTCTGACTTCAGGTGTTTGAAGAAGAAGCTCGACCTGCAGAACCGATTCACTCGCTTCGAGACTCGGTGGCAACGGTCTGTTGAAGCCAACGGAGGACCACCCTACGCTGAACTCGGCCGCAACCCCGAACGCACCGCGGTTAACTACGCCGAACAAATTAAAGCTAAGATCGCTTGGCACCGTCAGGTCTGGACACCTCTGCTCCAGGAACTCATCGAGGCCGGATTTCTTTGGCCCAAGTGGCTTGAGGCGGTCCCTATTGAACAAGGCGACCACGGTGACCTCTTGCGCATCAAGCTCGCATGTTCGCAGGAGCATGCCGAAATCGTGGAGGCTCAGGCGGCTCAACTCCTCGAAAAGGAGCTGGCGGCTAAGCTCTCAGGACAGGGTGCCTACTTAGCTCGCTACCCCGTAAGCGAAATCGCTCAGGTTCTCGCCAAATCTCAGCGTATATGGAATGCAGAGGACTATGAGGCCGCTTACGTCGAGCTGCGCAGACTCGAGGGATTGCAGTCAACGTACGTACGCCGTTCCGAGCTACTGAAAAAGTTGGAAAGCGCAGCCCCTGCCTGGTGCGCAGCGCTTATCGGCCGGATCGGCGCTCATGCAAAGGGCGAGACACTAGGCGACATTACCGCAGCGTGGCGGTGGCGACATCTCAAGCAGGAGCTAGAGACTCGGGCTGGCATGTCAGTCTCCGGCATCGAAGGCGAATTGAGGGTGCTCGAGGAGCAGATTCACTCGGTGACTGGAGAGATAATCGAGAAGGATACTTGGGCCGCGCAGAAAATCCGCACCCGACTACCGCAACAACAGGCGCTGATCGGATATGTCCAAACACTCAGCAAGATCACCAAGACCGGCCGTGGAGTGAGAGACGCTGAGCTCTTGCGTGCGGCTAGGAAACAGTTGGAGCTGGCTCGAGATGCTGTGCCTGTGTGGATCATGCCGCTTAACCGCGTCTACGAGAGCTTTGATCCACGAACGGTGAAGTTCGACGTCGTGATAATCGACGAGGCTTCCCAGTCTGACGTGACCGCTCTCGCAGCACTTTATCTCGGCAAAGAGCAGGTGGTCGTTGGTGATAAGGAGCAAGTAACCCCGGACGCTGTGGGCCAAGTTCTCTCAGATGTGAGCCATCTGATTGAGGCCAATCTTCGCGGTATTCCGAACAAGGCGCTCTATGATGGCCAGACTTCGATCTACGACTTGGCGGAGACTGGCTTCGGAGGCGTAGTGGCTTTGCGGGAGCACTTCCGTTGCGTGCCCGAGATCATCCAATTCAGCAACTATCTCTCGTATGGCGGTGCGATTCTGCCGCTCCGCGAGCCAACGTCCTCAAACATCATGCCGGCTCTGGTGCCTTACCGGATCAAGGGCACTCGCTCGCTTGATGCGAAGACTAATCAAGAGGAGGTCGACGCAATCGTTTCGCTTATAATCGCTTCCATCCGCCACTCGAAATATTCGGTGAACGAAACGGGAGGCCCAGCATCATTTGCAGCCATCTCGCTGTTGGGCTCCGAGCAGGCTCAGCTCATCGAGACCAAGTTGCGAATGTACCTTACCCCAGAGGAACTCGATAAACACGATGTCCTCTGCGGCATTGCCGCCAACCTCCAAGGCGATGAGCGCGACGTCGTGTTCCTGTCCATGGTCGACAGCCCGCCCGACGAAGGGATGCTGACAACCCGAGCTGCTGGTGCGCGCGATATTTATAAGAAACGGTACAATGTAGCAGTGAGCCGCGCTCGTAACCAACTCTGGTTGGTGCACTCCGTAGACCCGGACCTGCATCTCAGTGCTGCTGACCTCCGTCGGCGCCTAATCGAGCATGCACGCGATCCAGCTCAGTTGATGGGCCTCATGGAGAAAATGGCGAAGCGAACGGAATCTGAATTTGAGCGACTCGTTGTCCATCGTCTCGTTAGCGCCGGGTTCAGGGTCACCACGCAGTGGCGTGTTGGCTCTTACCGCATCGACATGGTAGTCGAAGGCTCGAACAGAAAGCTCGCGGTTGAATGCGACGGCGAACGCTGGCACACCGCCGACGAGCTGGAAAACGATCTTCGTCGGCAGGCAATCCTCGAGCGGCTCGGCTGGGTTTTCGTTCGCATCCGCGGCAGCCTCTTCTTTCGCGCTCCCGATGCAGCAATGGCAGAGGTCTACGCAAAACTTTCGGAGCTTGGCATTGAGGCGCTGGGCAGTAACGGCGGCTCAACGGAGCCGACTGGCAGTGCGTTGGTCGATGAGATCAAGCGGGCAGCAGAGTTGATCCGGGCATCGTGGCTGCGGTGATCCCCCGAAATCCGGGCCACTTGCGACGTCAGTCTGCGGCTCTAAACGGAGACCAAACCCCTCCCGGACCTGATCCCTCTGAAAATCCACCCCCTGTCAGTAATGCCCGAACTAGCTTCATTGATTCGGTTTTCTGCGCGTCGGTCATTTGTGATTCTACAAGTGTTAGCGTTTCCTTTGCGCCTTCAGCCTCTATCGCAAAAGCACTGTAGAACCAAAAAATGAGCCTGCACTAAATCTTTGCCGACGCCCCGCCTCAAGCCGCACTCGGACTGCTCGGCTTCCTGAAGCCAGCTACCACCCAACGCAGAGTGAAGAATGTGGCCCAGAAGCAACCAGTGGTAGAACAATAAACTGTAGCAGTTCCCATTTATTTAAAGATACAACCAAGCGCTCTAAAGTAAATTGCTGGGTAAAGTAGGCCCCCGGACTAAATAAATATTTCGTGGTCTTGGGGTCATTTAAAATACGCTTCTCTGCTGCAACGAGAGCTAACATTTAATCTCTGTTCCTATGTGTAATATCGTTACGTATGCCCGCATAAAGCTTTAAGCCTTCGTCGGACATTATGGTAACGACACCCTCGGGTGTTAATGCCAGAAGGTCAGCGGCAGACATTTTGGACAACGCTCTCGATTTTAGTTCTTCCTGAATATTTATTAATTCCTCCGCATTTGATTTAGTATGGCGATCAAATCGTTGTCTGGTAACATTATCTGCGAGTTCACAAAAACCGCCTAATGGCATACCTCCACTAGAAACTCGCTGATAGTCGCTGTATGTCTTGCCCGCAACGCCCAGCACCCAGCACCCAGAGCACGCTCACTACGATACCTAGTCGTTGCCATCCAGTGAGCTTCATTTTGAGTCTTGGAGAATTGCAAATTTACTTGGTTCAAATTTACCGCCGCCGATATATTTGACGAATGGTTCTTCCTTGGTCGCATCCTCAAACTTATAGTATCTCCCAATTTTCAAGGTCTGTGTCGCTTCACTCAAAGTTGCTAGCCCGTCATTCGTAACCCTTGAAATTTTACCTGTAGTGGCTTGAAAAACATATGCATCGCCATTAGAGCTTGTTACAAATTGGTAGTCGCCAGAGTGCATCGACCAACCCGGAGGAAGTTTTTCTGGTGTGCTTCCGATGCCCAACCTATCGCATCCAGTAGAGAACGAGAGTGCGCAAATACATAACATCAGTCCCAAGGTCCTAAGGTATTGCATGCTGCGAAAATGCACCAATCGCGTTTGCAGGTCAAGTAGGCCTCACCAACCTCCGCTTCTTTTTTGGTCTCAGCAAAGTCATCTGCAGCAAATCCAGCTGCAGCGAGAAGGACGAATACGAGCAGCGATTTGAGAATAGGGTTTATATTATTACTTCCCTTTGGCAGCTTCATATGCGCCGTAGTCTGCGAGCGGTCAATAGATACGCTCGGCGGCAGCTGGCGGATCGTTAGCACAAATCGCATTTTCTGTTACTACTTTTGCTCAATCCCAAAGCAAAAGCTCCGATAAACCAATGTTTGGTGAAGGCATCTCATGCGTGTCCCGCGTCATCGGGAACCCTAGGCGATTATCGGCGTTGACGTGACCGCCTGAAACGGAGCCATGGCTGGTGATAGTCTGCAGCCCTAAAAGGAGCCCAGACCATGAAAGGCAAAAGACACACGACGGACTGCCGAGGAACGGCTCACTGCACTTGCAGGAGCAGGTCCTCAATTCGACGCTGCCCGGCCATTTCCATGCGGGCGAAGGTCTGGCTACTCCGCACCGCTTCCCTGAAGTAAGTGAAATGCTGCTCCACGGAGAAGGACACCCGCTCAACCAGCCGTCGCAATTCCTCGGGAACCTCATCCCTGCGGAAATGCACGGTAGCGAGGTACGCGGCGTGAGCCAGGACGAGCTGGTCCATCACCTCAACGTCGGCGGTCGTGGCCGCGCCGTAGTAGCCAGCGAAGTCGATTCTCGCCTGCCTCAACCGCTGACGACCCTCTTCTGGGAGGTTTGACTGCCTCATGGCGCTATCGGTGGCCGCAAATGCCGCGGAAAAAGGAGGCTTCCGCGCTCAAAATGGGGACTTGGGTTTTTCGACCTAGAGCAACAAAACCCGGCTGGTTTTTTTAACGAACTTGATAGAGGCATGGAGCCGCTCGCATGGAAAACCTTGGCCAAGGAACTAGATGTCAGCCATCAAGGCCTGCACCTTTGGCGGCAGCTCGAAGGCGCGCCCGAGAACTCCGATCTTGGTGCATGGCAGACCTTCAAAGCTGAACGAGGCTTGGGCCGCGTTCGTGCTACGGGTGAGCTGAACGCGCTCAAGGCTGACTTGCTGCGAGAGCAAATTCGGCACGTTCGCGCGAAGAACGAACGCGAAGCCGGCGACGTGATCGACCGAGACGTGGTCGAGACCATGCTCGTGACGCTGGGTCAGAAACTCGATCTGCTGCTGCGCCTGAAGCTGGAAGTTGAGCTGCCGAGTCGGTGCGTCGGAAAAAGCATCGCCGAGCTTGGCATTGAAGGCGCGACCTTGTTGGAAGAGATCCGCGAGGTGGTGAACGCGAACATCGCGAAGTTCGAGAGCGAGGCGCTGGCGCAGTCGCGCGACTCGAACGAAGGCGACGAATGACCAAGGCCGACGCTCTGCTCGCCAAGCCGCAGCCGATTCCTGCGGCAAGCTCTTCGGCTCCTGTCATCGGAGTCGACCAAGGCATCTAAAGCGCCTCGGTGAGCGTCCAAATCTGCTCGCGGTTGAAGCACTCATCGCGGAAGCGGCTGTAGAACGATTCTGATGTGATGAGTGCGGCCGGGAGAGGGACGGGAAATGACAAACGAAAGCACAAACGGGCTGCGTTTGAGACGGTAGTTTGATCCCGATCAGGTCCACCATTATTCGTGCGGGGCAGGTCTCCCGCGCTGCTGGCGAGGACGGATTTTGCGCCCCGCGCAGATTCGGGATCGGCGGCAAGTGGCCGCCCTAGCCGTGGTTTAGGCATGATCCATGGCGCGGTCTGCCTGCCACGGGATTGTCACTGGTGGTTTGGCCTTCGTTTTGCTAACCTAGGCTCTGAATGCGGGGTTAATCAGCCACCGGGTTCTCACAAATGACTGCCATGAAAAAGACCAAGAAAAAGACCAAGGCGCCCGCCCCTGCTGCCAAGGTTAAAACCTTAGGCAGGAAGACCTCCAAGCCGGCCAAAACCACGACGGTTGCCGCCGTGCGGAAGCCTGCTGTCCAGGTCGTTGCCACCGAGCCCGTCCTGACTGCGATCACCGCCAATATCGACATCGGCTTTGGCAACATCCTCTACATTCGCGGCGAGGGTCCGGGCCTGAGCTGGGACCAGGGTGTCGCCATGATCTGCATCGGTGCCGATTGCTGGCAGTGGGTCGCCCGCGAGGTATCCCGGCCGATCACCTTCAAGCTGCTCGTCAACGATCTGACGTGGAATGCCGGTCCCGACCTCACGGTCGCCGCCGGAGTCACGACGACGCTGACGCCCGAATTCTAAGTCGCACCGCGATCCTGGTCGCGGTCGGGATTGATCGCGACCAGTCTCTCGTGCAGCCGCTGGAGTGCCGCATCGCGGTCTGACAACTCGTCAGCCGTGATTAGCTCGCAGCGCATCCGCACGCGCGAGAAGGGTTTCGGGATATAGAAGCGATCCCAGCTCCGCAGGCGCCACGCGGACTCGAATTCACCGCCGATCGCGAGGATCGGCGTGCGGGTTCTCCGCGTCACGATCACAGCCCCGGGCTTCAGTTCGTAGCACGGGCCCCGGGGACCGTCGGGCGTGATGCCGACGTCGTGACCGGCGCGGAGGACGTCGACGAGCGCGTTGGCTGCCTCCCGTCCCATCCGGCTGCTCGACCCGCGGACGGTGCGCAGCCCTGCGGTGGCGAAAAAGGCCGTCAGCCACGCGCCATCCTGGCTCGCGCTGACGAGCGCGTACACGGGTCGGCCCTGCCGGTAGCGCCGGACAATTTCGGACGAGAGAAAAAGCCGGTTGTGCCAGAGCACGATCGCCACGGGCTCGTCCTTCTTCATCCAATTTCTCAGATCCTCCGCCGAGGCCTCGAACCGGAGGGTCATGCCCCAGAGCCGGACGAAAAATCCCAGGGGCCAGAGCAAAATCTGACGCCAGCCCGTGATGGCCCTGGCTTCGTTTGCGACCGGTGCGGGAGCAGGAGGATGATCAGGAGTGGCGTTCAGGCCCTGCGGTTTTCGCGGAATCCGCCGGGGTCGCCAAGGCAAGAGTCAGGCTGGCGGACGCATCCCTCGGATTGACGCGTGCTGTCGGACGCGACACGAACCGCGCATGTTGAAGGAATTGCCGCCCTGTCCGTGGCTGCCGGAACCGCGGGCAGGGATGGATTGGCGCGCGCTGCATGCGTTTCGAAACACGAATCGCGGGCCCGAGTTTTATCAGGCCTGTCTGGAGTATGCGCAGGCCTTGTGGCGACGCCGGCTCCCGGCGCGAGCGTTGCTTTGCCTCGACCGTGCCTTGGGGGCTGAACTCAAGGGCGATGAACCGGTGCTGGGACTCCATCCGTTGCCGTATTCGTCCGTGGCCTGGATTCTCCAGCGGACGCCCGCGGAGCTGTTTCTCGGAAATCCGCGGGTGCATTTTCAGCACTACGCCGATCGGATGAATGAACCCTGGCGTGACCGCCGACGGTGGCGGGCTTGGGCCTGCTGGGCGATCACGCGGACCGTCCGTCCGGAATTGGCAGCGGATCCGCGGCACCTCGTTACGGAGCCTACTTTCGCGGAAATCGAAGTCGGACTTCGGCTGCACGGGCATCAGGGTGAGGCGGAACAATGGAGGAGTGAGTTGAGCCGCCTGAACCCGGAACGATCCAGTTGACTGTAGGGCCGGCGCTCGCGCTGGGCCGCTTCGCGAATGAAATCCGTGGCCTGCCGACGAGCGGCAGCCCTACACCCTAGGCTGTTCATCCACGCTCTCGTGGATGGACGTTCGCCTGAAGGGTGCGGCTGAAGACGGCTTGGACTCTCCATTAAAAATGGAGGTATCTGTGGGAAATGTCTTAACGTGGTTTGTTGACAATTAACAATCGGTTCGACCCACTCGGTCCCATGCGGATGAAGCTCGTGCCGAATCTTCAGGAGCAGGTCGCGTCACACCTGCGGCTGCGCATCCTCTCGGGACAGCTCGCGCCGGGCACACCGTTTCGCGAGCAGGTTCTGGCGGAGGAGTTCGGGGTCAGCCGGGGCCCGATTCGCGACGCCTTGCTGACGCTGACGAAGGAAGGACTTTTGCACGGCCGGCCGAATGTGGGTGTGCGGGTCGCGGCTGCCCCGTCGCCGTTCAAGCGCGCCGTGATTGTTAATCTCCGCCGCGAAATCGAAGGAGCCGCGCTGGCGCGCTGGTTTCAAACGCGCGATGCAGCACTGCTCGAGCGTCTCGACGCCAATCTCGCCGAGTATCAGCGCGCCTGTGCCGCGTCGGAGTTCGGCCGCGTGGTCGAACTCGACATGGCGTTTCACCGTCTGCTCGTGGAATCCGCCGAGGACGGGAGCCTGGTCGACGTCTGGCTGCCGGTGATCCTGCGGATGTTTCTTCGTTACTCCCGGCACCGGATGCTGGTGGAGAGTTATCAAGAGCACGCGGCGGTCGTCGCGGCCATGCACGCCGGCGATGAGGCCGGCGCGATCGCGCTGCTCCGCGCGCACATCGTTTAATTTCGTTTTCCGGCGTCGGCCCAGCCGACCCGTCGGTTTCCCCCTCCATCCCCGTCCCCATGCCCGCCTGCATCGTTACCTTCGAAGAGGCCGCCCGGAAAATTCCGAGCGGCGCCTGTGTCGCCATCCAGGGATCCGGCGGCGGCGCGGCCGAGCCGACGGCGATGATTCGCGCGATTCGCGAACGATTTGATCGCGAGGCCGCGCCGCGCAACCTGACGCTCGTTCATGCCACCGGGCTGGGCGATCGCGACAGCTGCGGCACGGATCTGCTCGCCGTGCCCGGGTTGGTAAAACGCGACATTGCCGGCCACCTCGCCATGGCACCGAAAATGGGGAAGTTGATCACCGACAACGTCGTCGAGTGTTACAACTTTCCGCAGGGGGTAATCTCGCACCTCTACACGGCGATTGGCGGCCGCCGGCCGGGCGTCTTCACCAAAGTCGGCCTCCGCACCTACATCGATCCGCGGGTCGAGGGCGGACGGATGAACGCCCTGACGCGGAGCCAGGAGCAGCTTGTGCGGGTCATGGAAATCGATGGTGAGGAGTGGCTGTACTTCCCGCGGATCAAGATCGACGTGGCGATCATTCGCGGCACCTATGTCGACACCCACGGCAACCTTTCCTATGAGGAGGAAGCGGTGCTGCTCGAGGGCAACGCGATCGCCCAGGCCGCGCGCGCGTGCGGTGGCATCGTGATCGTGCAGGCCAAGTATCTGGTCGAGGCCGGCACGATTCCGCCGAAGTCCGTCCGCGTCCCCGGCATCGGTGTCGATTTTGTGGTGATCGATCCGAAGCAGTCCCAGACTTCGAAGACGTACTTCCACCCGGCGCTCTCGGGCCAGAGTCGCGTGCCGGTGTCGGAGCTGGCGCCGCTCCCGCTCGATGAACGGAAGGTGATCGCGCGCCGCGCGGCCAGGGAACTTTATCCCCGGGCCGTCGTGAACCTGGGCGTGGGCATGCCCGATGGCGTCGCGGCGGTCGCGGCCGAGACCGGACTGCATCGCACCCTGACCCTCACGGTCGAGCAGGGCCTGGTGGGCGGCGTGCCCGCGGGCGGCATCGAGTTCGGCGTCTCGTACAATCCCGAGGCGATCCTCCCCGAGGATCAGCAGTTCAATTTCTACGATGGCGGAAATCTCGAGATCGCCTTCCTCGGCATGGCGCAGGCGGACGGCGAGGGGAACGTCAACGTGAGCAAGGTCGGCAAGCTGCTCACGGGTTGCGGTGGCTTCATCAACATTTCGCAGAACGCGAAGAAAGTCGTGTTCTGCGGCACCCTCACGGCGAAGGGACTGGACTGCGAGGTCGGCGCCGGCCGAATCGCGATTCGCACCGAGGGTTCGATCCGCAAGTTCGTCGATCAGGTGGAGCAGATCACCTTCAACGGCAGCCTCGCGCGCGAAAGCGGCCGCACGATTCTCTACGTCACGGAGCGGGCGGTCTTCGAACTGCGGCCGGCGGGGATGACCTTGACCGAGATCGCCCCGGGACTCGACCTCGAGCGCGACCTCCTGGCGCACATTGGATTCAAGCCGCTCATCGCCGAGCCGTTGAAGATCATGGAAGCCGCGTTGTTCACCTGAGCCGGCGGCTCGCCGCCGTTTCGTTCCACCCACTTTCCTCATGCCCACCGAGATTGAACTTCGCCGCCACGGGTCGCTGGCCGAACTCTGGCTTGTCCCCCGGGAAGGGCGACCGCCGACGCTGAACCACGACACGCTGGATCGGCTGGATGAGCAGATTGCCGCCATCGAGGAGGCAGGCAGTGAGGTTCACACGGTGGTCATTCGCAGTGCCTCGCCGAAATTCTTCTGCGTGGGAGCTGACCTGAACGCCCTGCAATATCTCAACCCCGACACCATCGGGAGCTGGATTGAGCACGGTCACGCGGTCTTCGATCGGCTCGAACGGCTGCCGCAGCCGGTCATCGCCCGGGTGGAAGGTTATGCCCTGGGAGGAGGCCTCGAACTCGCGCTCGCGGCGGATCTGATCCTGGCATCCGACGCGGCCCAACTCGGGCAAACCGAGGCGCGGCTCGGCTTCATCACAGGGTGGGGCGGTGCCTGGCGACTCCCGCGGCGCGTGGGTGCCTCCCGGGCGAAGGAAATGTTCTTCACGGGCCGCATGGTGCCGGCCGCGGAAGCGGTCACCTTAGGCCTCGTCGAGGTGTGCCTGCCCAAGGAGGCGCTCGAAGCCTATTGCACCAAGGCCATCCAGGACATCTCCGCATCGAGCATGATTGCCATGCGGGAATTCAAGCGGCTCGTCAGCGATGCCCCGACGCTGACCTTCGAGGCTAAGACCAACGCGGAGGTTCTCGCCTCCGTGGAATGCGTGCGGTCGGCCGACACGCAGCAGCGCGTGCGGGACTTTCTGGACCGAAAGAAGGGCGCTCCGCCGAAGTCCCCGGCGAGTTGAGCCGAGGGCGACGACGGCCGAGAGACCGGGTCGCACCGCGAGCGAGCGGCTTCCCCCGGCGGGGTATTTCGTGACCCTGATTTCAGGGTGACGGCGGAGTCGCGGCGTTGAGCCGGGTACTCCGTGGTAGGCAGTGCCGTGAAGCACTTTCCTCCCATGCCGACCGCTGCGAGCCGCCGGGACGGGGAACAGGACGAGGATCCCGTTGCCGCCATCATCGCGCGCGTTGCGGTGCTGCGGGGCCGGCTCGTGATTTGGGACACGGACCTCGCCGAACTTTACGGCCTCACCCGCGGCCGGCTCGTGCAGACGGTGTGCCTGGCGAAGGCGTTACCGGGGGACTTCTGGTTTCGGCCCGAGCGGGAGGAGGTGGTGGCGCATGGCCGGGAACTGGCGGGCGCGGTACCAACGAGATTTGTTTTCACCGAGCATGGTGCATTCGTCTGCGCCCAATTTATCGGCACCAAGGAGGCCAGTCTCCGGAGTGTGCAGATCGTGCGGGCCTTCGTGCGTCTCCGGGAGCGAAATCCCGGCAGGAATTCCGCGAACGGAGAGCCGTGAAGCGCTGAGGCTGAAGCACAGCCGTCCCATAGGGTAATCCGTCGACCCAACACCTCCCTCCCTGTGGGCACCCCGCTCGAGCCGGAACGATGCAGTGGAACGAAATCGGCGGGTGTGGGCACCCGCCCTCCATGGTAGGCGGATCGTTCAGACTTCCGTTCGCTCTCCTCTCCAAGAGCAATCCATGGAGGGACGGTGCCCCCACCGTCCAGGGCTGCCTAACGTGCGACGGCTCCTCGCCGATTTATTCGCCGGCGATTTCTTGCGGCCATTTACCGCCCGGGGCGCGGAAGCCCCCTTGGCCCGATCTTGTAAACGGGGGTGGCGCCATCACAGCCGGCGACAAATTCGCCGAGGCGACAGGCGGTCGCCAGCGCCTCCGCGGGTTTCGCACGTCGAACAAGCACAGCGGTGAGCAGCGAGGCGAGGAAGGCATCGCCCGCGCCGACGGTGTCGCGCACGGCGACCTTCTGGCCTGCTTCCCAGTACCACGCTCCGTCCCACCAGAGTCCGGCTCCATGAGCGCCGGCCGTGACGCAAATGCGATCCAAGCCATGGCGGAGGGCGAGTTGCCGGGCGGCTCGCTTCAATTCGCCGGGACGCAAAGTCATCACTCCCGACAGGTGCGCCAGCTCGGCATCGTTCAACTTGAGAATCTGCGCGCGACGTAGTGCCCAACGAATCACGGACGGTCGATCGAACGGCGCGCGCAGATTCAGATCGAGGACGCGGATGGCCTTCGGCCAGGCGGCGATAAGCTGTTCGAGCGTCTGGCGATTGGGCGCGTTGCGCAGCGCGAGCGTGCCGAAGACGATCGCCCCGGGCGCCGGCCCGAGCCGTTGTGAGGTTGGGGCCGTGATGGCATCCCACGCGGCGTGACGCGCGATTTCGTAGCGGGCGACTCCACGCTCATCCAACTCGGCGCGAACCACGCCGGTCGGGCGGGCGGGATCGCGGGTGACATCGCGTGGATCGAGATCCCAGGCCTGCAGCCGCCGAACGATTTCCTCGCCGAGAAAGTCGCGGCCGACCGCCGTGATGAGGCGGGTCGCGACACCGTGGCGTGTCAGATGGCAGGCGACGTTCAGGGGTGCGCCGCCGAGAAAAATTCCCCGGGGCAGCACGTCCCACAGCGCTTCGCCGAAGCAGGCGAAGGAGGCGGGAGTTCGTTTCATTCCGGGCACGTCGGGATCGCTCAACGGCGGCCGGTACCTTCGACCACGGTCTTCAATTGCGCGAGACCGCGCTCGAAGTCGTTTCCGACCACTTTGTCCATGTTCATGAAGAGGCCGACGGCCTTGAGCATGAAATCGTTGGTGCCGGTCATGGCCCAGACCACCTCGGTCTGATTGCCGCTGCCCTTGAAGGTGAAGTCAGTGAGGTTCGTTGCCTTGAACGGGGCGATGAACTCGAGGTTGATGCGCACGAGTTCTGATGGGCGGCTGTCGAGGATGGTCATCCGGCCCTCGCCGACCTCCTTGTTCCCATTCCACGAGTAGACTGCGCCCTTGCCGCCCGCGGCCCCGGTGAAGCTTTGCTGCATCGCGGGATCGATCTTCGCCCAGGGCGACCAGGCGTTCCAGAGGTGAAAGTCGTTCACCTGGGTGAACACCACCGAGGCGGGGGCATTGAGCGTGGCGCGGCGTTCGATGCGAAAATCGGCGGGCTGCAGCGCGACGACGATCACGAAGACAATGACGAGGGCGGCGAGTCCGAGGAGGGTTTTACGGAGCATGGGTGCGACAAGGTTGGGGTGGAGCGGGCGGGGCACTCGGAGCGTAGACAAGCCCTGGCTCCCAAGTCGGGCACAAAAATCGTCTCCTTCCGAAGTCGGAAACAAATTGGAATCCGAAGTTGGCGGCGTAGCCCGCTGCGTGAGCAGCGGGACGACTTCAAGCAAAGCGATCGAGAAGTCCCTGTCCTCACGGACAGGGCCACGACGAACGCCCACAAAAAAGGCGAAGTGAGAACACTTCGCCTTGAGTGGGACGGCCGGTCTCCCGGCGGCGTTCCAGTTTAGAAGCTGTACTGGACCTTCGCGTAGAGGACGTGGGCGTCGAAGTTGTTGCGCCCCGCCCAGGTGACATCGCGATTTTTCACGTAGCCGTACTTGAAGGTGTAGATCAGGTGCTCGGTCTGCCGCCGGACCCACGTGAGGTAAGTGCCCTGCATCTTCCGGTCGGCTCCGAACGGGAGCGAGATGGCCGAGTTGTCGACGAAGTTGTTCGCGTGGAAGAAGGAATAGTCGAAGTAGAGATCATCGAGCTTCGCCACCGCGTAACCGCCTCCAACCGATCCGTTCACGTAGTTGTTGTCGCTGTTGAGCACAAACATGTAGGCGGGCGTCGCGAGCTGGTCCCAAGTCATGTTGACGTTCGCGTTGACGAAGAGCCGGTTCATCGGCGTCCACGTCACGCTTTCGCTCAGGATGTGAGAGGTCATCTTCGAACTCTCCGCCGACTTCAGCCCGGCCTCGTTACTCACGATTCGCGAGCGCTGGAGGTCGTAGCGCGTCACGGTGTTCAACGAAGCGATCGGCCGCCAGGTCAGCCGGAAGTTCATGTCATCCGTGGTGAAATCCTGATCGGTGATATACGCGGGATAGCGATCCGCGGTGCCGGCGGGCGTGTTGTCCCGGATGGCATCGTAGTTGTTCGCATTCTTCTTGTGGTAGTACTCGGCGACGAAGGTGACGCCGGGCCGGGCATACCAGTTGGCCCGCGCGGAGTACTTTTGCGTGGTCCGGGTGTTCTCGTTGTCGCGATCGATCGTCCGGACGCCCGTGTGGAGCGTGCGCTCCTCCTCGACGTTGCCATGGCCGTGGATCCACTCGCCGCCGGCAGTGAAGGTCCAGTCGCGTCCCGAGTAGCGGGCGACGAGCGATTCCCCGAATTCGTCCCACTTCTTCTTCTGGTCGCCTTCGACCTCTTCGACGATCGCGGGAAGCGCGGCACCGGAACCGATGTTGGTCTCCATGAACTCGGAGAGGGTCTCCTGGTGCGTGTTTTCGTAGCGCAGGCTGGGGCGGATGGACCAGTTCTTGGCCGGCAGGTAGACCGCGTTGAGATTCAAGACCGTCTGCTTCATCTCTCCATGACCCGAGAGGTTGTAGAAACCCTCGTCACGCTGCTGCCGGCGCAGATAGGCGGGATCGAAGACCGGGTCGTAAGTCTGGCCGTAGATGCGGCTGCCCGCGATTGCGGTGTCGAGATCAGTCACGAGCGCGCCGCCCGAGACGGTGAGCTGTTCGCCGACCTTGCGCTCGTAGAAGCCGTGGGCGGCGAAGATATCCGTCCTCGTGCCGTCCTTGGTGGTGACGAGCCGGTCCGCCGATTCGTTCGGGCGCCGCCGGGAGTTGCGGGAATTGTCGAGCGTGGTCTTCTGGTAGCGTGCGCCGACGGCCCATTTCACGTTTTCCTTGGTGTCGTTGCTGGCATCGGCGGTGAAGAGATGGGTGACCTCGTCCAGTTCGTAGAATGACGGGACGATGTTGCGGGTGCCGTAAGGTGCCCCGACGAGGTTGGTGTCGGCCCACATCGTCGAGCCCTTGTTGCCGTTGCGCCCCATCCGGTCGTAGCGGAACATCAGCAGCGTCTGGTTCGCGGTGTAGGCTCCGAGCTCAAGCCACATCTTGGTCCGCCGCAGCGACAGATCCTCATCGTAAAGCACGAACGAGGTCCTGGTCGGCCGGAAGTAGCCGGCCGAACCATCGTACCAGATGCGGAACTGTTCCGCGCCGGCTTCGATGTAGTATTTCTCGGGTCGCTCGTAGCGGGCGACCAGTTTCAGGTCCCCGTCAAACGGCATGACCTTGGCCTCGAACTTGAAGAGCGAATCATCCGTTTCGCGGGTGAGGCGGAAACGCTCGAGTCCGCCGTAGCCGGACTCGCGGTGTTGTGTGGCCTGCTGGTAGGCGGGCCGGTCGCCGTCAAGGAAGGCGCCGCCGCCACCCACGGCGATGGTGCCTTCGGTGGCAACGCTGGCGGCCAGGCCGACCGCGGGCAGGAGGAAGATCGTCCAACGGGCGATCGAGCAATGGCGGTACATGGCATTCATGGTTGGAGGGATCAGAACCGGAGCGACGAATTGACGTGCGAGCCGTGGACGGCCTCATGGCAGCCGGCGGTCCAGCAGGTGCCACGCTGCACGAACGGGGCGTGATCGCGGCCACCGATGAGGAGCTGGCCGCTCACCGTCTGCTGCTGGTAGTGGCACTGCAGGCAGAGGGTTTGGTTGCGGGCCCGGAGCATCTTGTCGTTCACGGTCCCGTGGGGGTTGTGGCAGGTGGTGCAGTTTTCCCGGAGCGCCTCGTGATCGAAGACGAAGGGCCCGCGCTGCGCATTGTGACACTTGAGGCAGGTTTCATTCGCGGCCTCGGGATTCATCCCGCCGCTCTTCACGGCCTCGCCGCGATGCGGGTTGTGGCAGTCGGCGCAGGAAACCTTGCCCGCCATCACGGGATGCGCGTGCGGGAGGCTGAACTCGCCACGCTTGTCGAGGTGGCACTGGAAGCACGTCTCCGGCGACATCCGGGGGTTGACGATCGTGCCGGCCGCACCGCCGCTCGAGATGTGCTGGCTGGCGGGCCCGTGACAGGACTCGCAGCCGACATTCTTGGCGTTTTCGCCGGGGGCCATGAGCCGCGCGTGGGTGGCGTCATGGAAACCGCCGGCAATCTGGGCGTGGCACTGCGTGCACTCGTTGGTGCCCGCAAATTTCGCGCCGGTGATCTGCGGCGGCGCGAACGTCGGCCGGTCGACCATCACGCAGGAGACCAGCAACACGCCCCAGAGGGCGGCGCCGCCGAAGATCCATTTACTGGGATTGCGAGGGATGCGGAACTTCATGGGAGGATCCCCGGGAGCGTCGGACGGACGTCGGGCGGGGAGTTGGGTTGGAGGGAGAGAGGCCGGGAATCGGCACTTACTTGGCGAAGCTGCGAATCTGGGCGACGAGGGCCTTCATTTCTTCTTCGTTCAGCTTGTCGGTGTAGGACTTCATCCGCTCTTTGCCGGCTTCGTCCTTCATGCCTTCTTTCATCGCCTTCATCGCGTCGGCGTCGGAAAACTTGGCCTGATACGCCTTGTCGGTGAAATCCTTCACCTTGGCCTTGCGGCCCGCCTTGGTCTCACCCTTGCCGTCCTTGCCGTGGCAGGAGGCACAGTTCGCTTCGAAATTTTCCGTGACGTCAGCGGCGCGCAGGGCAATGGCGGTGGTGCCGAGAGCGGCGAGGAGGACGAGAGTGGATTTGGTGAGGAAGGTCATCGGTGATGGTTTTCGCGCTTAGAGTGCCAGAACCGCCGTGCGCGTGCTCCGCATGCGTTGGCCACAGTCACGCAGTTATTGCGGAGCTCGGTGGGACGCCGGCGCAAAATATGCGCGGACCTCGGCAAACCACGCCGCGAACACCCGGTGAGATCTCTGCTAAGGTAACGCCGCGATCATGAGCGGTGATACCAAGATTTCCCTGGTGCTGGCGGCCTGTACCGCCGGATTCCTCGCCCTCGGGGCGAGCTTCCTGCTGGCCGCGCGCGCGCCGGCGCCGGCCCCCGCCGCGCCGCGGGCGGCCGAACCCGTGGCCAGCTATTCCGGCACCGTGCGCATTTCCGCGGCGACCTTGCTCGCGGGGAAGGGCGACTCGTCCGCCCTCGATTGCTACGCCTGCCACGACGAGAAGAAGACGCCCCAGATCCCACGCGACGACGCGGGCCGCGTGACGCTGCCGAAGGATCACGCCGACCTGATTTTCTCGATGCGCAACTGCGTCTCCTGTCACGTCGGCGCGAAGGCCGTGAAGCTCGAGACGGACAAGGACGGCAATACGATCATCCCGCCCGCCCACGCTTCGGATCTGCTCCTCTCCCACGGGGGCGACACGCACAATAACAACGCCTGCTTCAACTGCCACGACCCGAAGAAGCTCAACGAGCTCGTCACCCGCGATGGCACCCGGCTGAAGCTTTCGCAGGCGACCCAGCTCTGTGCGAGCTGCCACGGCCCGACGTATCGCGACTGGGAACTGGGTATCCACGGCCGGACCACGGGACACTGGAATCGCGAGATGGGCGGCATCACCCGTGCCGGTTGCGCGGACTGCCACGACCCGCACTCGCCTGGCTTTCCTCAATTGATTCCTCGGCCGGGTCCCCGGCGGGCGTCCAACGCCCCGGCTCTCGCGACGCCCGCGGCCCATCACTGACATGAACGCACCGACTCCGTCACCCGTCCCGTCCGCTCCGGAGCCCGCGAGCATGAGCCGCCGCAGTTTCCTGCGGGGTTCCACCGCCATGGCCGCCGGGGTTGCGGCGATGGCCGCCGGTCTCGCTCCGCTGCGCAAGCTCGGTGACTTCGGTTCGGTCGATGCGTTTCTCCAGGCGCATTACAAGGAGCTCAGCCCGGAGGCGATGACCACGGTCATGACGCGCATCGAGGGCGAGGTGCAGCGGCAATATGGGGATCGTCCCCACTTGCGCGACCTGAAGGCGATGAACGGCGTGGAGTTCGTCTACGCCCTCAATCTCACCCGTTGCACCGGTTGCCGGAAGTGCGTTCACGCGTGCGTCGCGGAGAACAACCAGTCGCGCGATCCGGCGATCGAGTACATTCGCGTGCTCAAGATGCCGAACGGCACGTTCGACATGGAGAAGGGCGATCACAACTACGCGCCCGAGTCGGTGCCCGAGCCCGGATTTTTCTACATGCCGGTGCAGTGTCACCAGTGCAAGAACCCGCCCTGCGTGAAGGTGTGCCCGGTCAAGGCCACGTGGCAGGAGCCGGACGGCATCACGGTGATCGACTACAACTGGTGCATCGGCTGCCGCTACTGCGAGGCGGCCTGCCCGTATTTCGCCCGGCGTTTCAATTTCACCGAGCCGACCGTCCCGCAGGAGCAGCTCAACACCAACATGTCCTACCTCGGCAACCAGCCGCGGCACAAAGGCGTGATGGAAAAGTGCCACTTCTGCCTCCAGCGCACCCGCGCCGGGCTCTATCCCGCGTGCCTCGAGGTCTGCCCCACCGGCGCGCGCAAGTTCGGCAACATCCTCGATCCGAACAGCGAGGTGTCCCAGATCCTGAAGCACAAGCGGGTCTTCGTGCTCAAGGAGGAGGTCGGGACGCTCCCGCGGTTCTTCTACTACTTCGACGTATGATCCGCGCCGTTCGCAATTACTTCGTCTTTCTCGGCCGCTCCGCCGCCGTCGCGCT
>CANJCM010000067.1 GCA_947472765.1 Opitutia bacterium | reverse complement strand
TCCTGACCGACCTTGAGCAGTTCGGAGGGCTTGGTGATGCGCTTGGTCCAGGACATCTCGGTGATGTGGACGAGACCCTCGACGCCGGGTTCGATTTCGACGAACGCGCCGTAGGGGACGAGATTGACGACCTTGCCGTGAACCTTGGCGCCGACCGGATACTTCCGGTCGATTTCGTCCCACGGATTCTTGGTGGTCTGCTTGAGACCGAGGGACACGCGCTCTTTCTCGCGGTTGACCTCGATGATCATGACCTGAACTTCCTCACCCTGCTTGAGCATTTCGCTCGGGTGGGAAATGCGGCCCCACGACATGTCGGTGATGTGCAGCAGGCCGTCCATACCGTCGAGGTCGATGAACGCACCGAAATCGGTGATGTTCTTGACCACGCCCTTGCGGACCTGGCCGGGCTGGATCGAGTCGAGCAGGTTGCGGCGCTTGTCGGTGCGCTGCTGTTCGATGAGTTCGCGGCGGGAGAGAACGATGTTCTTCCGCTCGAGATTGATTTTGAGAACCTTGAAGTCGTAGGTCTGGCCCACGTACTGGTCGAGGTTCTTGGGGGGCTGGATGTCGATGTGCGACGCCGGCATGAACGCATCGACACCGATGCTGATGATCAGGCCGCCCTTGACCTTGGCCTTGACGCGACCCGCGGCGATGGAGCCCTCGGGGAACTTGGTGAGAATGTTATCCCAGTTCTTCTTCTGCTCGGCCTTGTCGAAGGAGAGAACGGGAGCGCCGCTCTTGTCTTCGAGTTTCTCGACGAGCACCTCGATGGTGGAGCCAATCTGGAGCTCGCCGATGTCGAGGAACTCGTTGGCCGGGATGACGCCTTCGGATTTGCCGCCGATATCGACGACGACTTCGTTGTGGCGGATTTCGGTGATGGTGCCCGGGACGATGGCGCCTTCCTTCAACTTATCGAAGGACGACTGCGCGAGCAGATCTTGCATTACTGAACTCATGTGCGGAAAACGCCGGCCGGCCGCCCTGCTCCAGAAACGGCCATCCAGCGCGGTGGCCCCGCCGCTAAGCGGGACCTTTGGTTGATGGTTATGCTGACAAAAACAGGCCGGCGGGAGCATCGCGGCGACGCCGTCCTGACCGATAGAACAGCCGCGAACGGTCAAACTCCCCGGGCGGTGGGGCCGCGGCAAGCCTGAAACTAGGCGAATTTTGCCCGCGGACGATGCTGTTTCGCAAGTAGCGCCGCGTCTCTGACCGACGAAATTCCGACCGGGTGGCCTAAGGCTCTTCGCCGGTCAAAGACGCGGCGCTACTTCCCAGCGGCTCCTTCCGCCGCCTTGGCCGCTCCCTGCTCCTCAAGCACTTGCTGCACACCGCGAAAGAACACTTCGTACTGTGGCGTGCCCCGAAGCGGAGACTCGGTGGCCATCACGGAACGCGTCCCGGATTCACTTTCGATGACCTCGGTCAACCGGACCGAGACCTCGGTCCCCTCGTCCGGCGTGGACTTGAGTTCGACCTTCATGCCGATCTGGCGGGAGCTACGGTTGGACTCGCCCGAGCCGACCGCACTCACGGCCTCGAAACGTCCCTGGGCCGCCCCGCCTTTCAGATACCGGTATCCCATCTTTTCCGCTGCGATCCGAACCGCCTGGTAAGTCACGCGCTGTGGCGCCGCGTAGACATGCGTTCGCGGCTGATCCCGTTCGGCCATCGCTTCGCGCATCCCGCCCGCGGCGTCCGAGAGCGTTGCGCAGCCCGTGAGCAGCGCGAAGTTCAAGGCCGCCAGCGCCGCAGCAATCGAACGATTCATCGCGCTACTCTCCCTTGGTTAGTGACAACAGCAACACCCGGCCGCGTGTGGAGTTTCGGAAGCCTCGGCCGCGGCCGGCTGCTGCTGCGACAGGCAGTGCAGGGTCCCGAGTCCCCAGATCAGCTTGGACGCATCCACCGGCACCACTTCGCGCCCCGGGAAACAGCCGCCAATTATTTCGCATGCCTCGGCATCGCGGCGCTTCTGCCGAAAGGTCGGCACCAGCACCGCGCCGTTGATGATGAGAAAATTCGCATAGCTCGCCGGCACGCGCTGCCGCTGAAATGCCACCGGCGCCGGCATCGGGAGCGGAACGAGATTGTACTTTTTGCCGGCGGAGGTGCGGAAGCCCTGCAGCCGTTCCCAGTTCTCCGCGAGAATGCGATGATTCGGATCGCGGGGATTCGACTCCACGCAGCTCACAATTCCGTTCGGCCGGAAAAAACGCGACATGTCGTCGATGTGCCCATCGGTGTCGTCACCGACAATCCCCTCGCCCACCCACAGCACGGTCTGGACGCCGAGAAAGTCGCGGAGATTCCCCTCGATTTTGGCGCGATCGAAGCGCGCATTCCGATTCGGATGCAGCAGGCATTGTTCGCTCGTGAGCAGCACGCCTTCGCCGTTCACGTCAATCGAACCGCCTTCGAGCACCATGCGATTGGCGAAGCGGCGCAACTTGAGCCGGCGCGCAATCGCCGCGGGAATTCCGTTATCCAAATCGAACGGCGGATATTTCCCGCCCCACGCGTTATACTTCCAGTCGGTCACGGCCACCTCGCCGGTCCCGGCGTGCTGCACAAAGATGGGACCGTGATCACGACACCAGGCATCATTCGTCGGATGATCGAAAAATTCGACCTGCGCCAGGTCCGCCCCCGCCGCGACACAGGCCCGCCGGGCCCGCACCTGGAGTCGGGCCGCGCAATTAATCCGCACCGGCTCGAAACGACTGATCGCCGCGACGAACGCAGCGTACGCCGCCGGCACCTGCCGAAAAATTCCCGGCCAGGTCCTGGCCCGATGCGGCCACGACAACCACACCGCCGCCTGCCGCTCCCACTCCGCGGGCATCCGAAACCCCAACGCCCTCGGCGTTGGGGTTTCGGATGCCCTAGCGCTGGCTGCCGCCAGCGGGGGGAGATTTGGTGGATTGAATTTCACTATTTTCCCCGCGCCGCGCGGGGCCTAGGGAATCGCGTATCGCGATTCCCTTAGTCGCTGAAACGTTTTGTGAGGTCGCCGTAGGCATCGATCCGGCGATCGCGCAGGAACGGCCAGTGGGTGCGCGTGGCGTCGATCTGGCCGAGGTCCACGGGCACGAGCAGGATTTCCTCCTGATCGGCGCTGGCCTTCGCGAGCAACTCGCCGCTCGTGCCCGCGACGAAACTCTGGCCCCAGAACTCGAGCCCGGGATCGCCGGCCGGCTTCTCGAGACCGATCCGGTTCACCGCCGCGACGTAGCAGCCATTCGCCACGGCGTGACCGCGCTGGATCGTCTCCCACGCGCCGTGCTGCTTGACGCCTTGCACCTTCTTCTCCGCCGGATGCCAGCCGATCGCGGTCGGATAAAACAGAATCTCTGCGCCCTGCATCGCAGTGAGTCGCGCGGCCTCGGGATACCACTGGTCCCAGCAAATCAGGACGCCGATCCGGCCGAACTTCGTGTCCCACGCACGGAATCCCGTGTCGCCCGGCGTGAAATAGAATTTCTCGTAGTACGCCGGGTCGTCCGGAATGTGCATTTTCCGGTACTTCCCGAGCAGCTTTCCATCCGCGTCGATCACGACCGCGGTGTTGTGATACAACCCCGACGCCCGCTTCTCAAACAGCGACGCGATGATCACGCAGCCGTGTTTCTTCGCCAGCGCCTGGAACGCCTTCGTCGTCGGACCCGGAATGGACTCGGCGAGCTTGAAGTAGTCGTAATCCTCCTTCTGGCAGAAGTACTCCGACCGAAACAGTTCCTGAGTGCAGATGATCTGGGCGCCCTGCCGCGCCGCGCGTTCGGCGAGCGCGAGCGCCTTCTTCAGGTTCGCGGCCGGAGTCGGCGAACAAGCGTGCTGCAGGAGACCGAGGGTGACCTTGGGCATTTTGGATTTTCGATTCTCGATTTTCGATTCCCCGACTCTGCACCTGATGAGCGAAACCGTGCTTCGGCGGAGCAAAGACGCCAGATGGATTTTCAGTTCCAAACCCAGCCGCGCATCGCCGCGCCGGGGACGCCGGATGACTCAAATCGAAAATCGAGAATCCAAAATCGAAAATTCAATACACCACTTTGTTGAGCGGGTATTCCACGATCCCCTCGGCACCGAGCGCCTTGAGCTGCGGGATGATTTCCCGGACGACGCTTTCGTCGATGATGGTCTCGAGCGCGACCCAATCGGCGTTGCTCAACTGCGAGATGGTCGGATTGCGCAGCGCCGGCAGGGCCTTGACGACGGCCTCGAGCGAACGGCGGGGAAGGTTCATCTTCAGGCCGACCTTGGACTCGGCCTCGAGCGCGCCACGGAGGAGCAACGCGATGGTCTCGATCTTCCGGCGCTTTTCGGGATTCGCCCAACTCGTCTTGTTGGCGATCAACTTCGTGTTGGTCTCCATCAGCGTGTCGACGATCCGGAGTTTGTTCGCGCGCAGCGAACTGCCGGTCTCCGTGATGTCCACGATCGCATCGACGAGGTCGGGGACCTTCACTTCGGTGGCACCCCACGAGAATTCGACCTCGACCGATACGCCCTGCTTTTCGAAGTAGCGCTTCGTCGTGTTGACGAGCTCGGTGGCAACGCGTTTGCCGGCGAGGTCGGCAGCAGATTTGACCGACGACCCCTCGGGGACGCACAGGACCCAGCGGGATTTCTGCGTGGAGGCGCGGCTGTAGATCAGGTCGCACACCTCGACCACGTCCGACTCGTTTTCGAGCACCCAATCATGCCCCGTGAGACCGCAGTCAAAGAAGCCGTGTTCGACGTAGCGGCTGACCTCCTGGGCGCGGATGAAGCGGCCATCCAGCTCCGGATCGTCGATCGACGGACGATAACTTCGCGAGCTGGTCGTGATCTTCCAACCCGCCTTGGCGAACAGGTTCTTGGTGGACTCCTCGAGGCTGCCTTTCGGCAACCCGAGCATGAGCAATGGTGCTTTCCCGGACATGCGGCCAAAGGAGACGCGGCGGCGAGGCCGTTCAAGCCTATTTCCGGTCGTCGTCTCCTCAGTTCCCCCGGCCCTTCCCCATCGGCACCGAACCTTGGATTCGCATCCTGTTGTCAGCCCGCCTACCCCTGTTCCGTTGTCATCTAACACCTAGATTCCGAAGTTAAACGGATTGGCGTGGCCCTGTCCGTGAGGACAGGGACTTCTTCATCGCTGCGCTCAATGCTGTCCCGCTGCTCACGCAGCGGGCTACGAAGCCAACTTCGGAATTCAGGTAACAGATGACGACGAAGGCTCCTCCCGCTGCGGGACGGCGGGCAGGTTGTCATCTAATAGACGACAAAGAACGGCGGTTCCCGCGGCCTGACGGTTGGAAGCGGCTTGGCGAGCCGCTTGGCCAGCGCCGTAACGCCCGGTGCGGCGGTTGACATGCCCGGAACCGAAATGTAAAACCGCCGTCGCAGTTGGACATGCCTATCACGCCTCCCCCTCGTACGGAGCCCAAGCCTCTCATCGTCATCGTCGAAGACGAAGCGGAACTGGCTTCACTCATCGCCACGCATCTCGAGCGGGCCGGCATGCACACGCAGATCTGCCCGCGGGCAGTTCATGCTCTCAAGTTCCTGAAAAAGAACTTCGCGAACTTGATGCTCGTCGACATCAACCTGCCCGACCAGTCCGGCTTCTCGCTCGTCGATGAGCTCAAGAAGACCGATGTGACGACCCCGATCATCTTTCTCACCGGCAACGTCGAGGAGAACAGCAAGATCAAGGGCCTCGAGATGGGCGGCGACGATTACATCACGAAGCCCTTCAGTTACGCCGAGCTGGTGGCGCGCATCCGCGCTGTCCTGCGGCGCAGCGAGGGAAAGTCGGATCTGAACGTCACGAAGAACGTCAAAATTAGCGACGAGCCGTTTAATTTCTGCGGGGCAAAGATCACCCCGGAGCGGCTGGAAATCGCCTTCCCCGATGGCAACGTCCAGAAGCTCGGTCGCAAGGAACTTGGCATCCTCGCCTACCTCAACTCCCACGCCGGCCAGGTGATCACACGCAAGGCGCTGATCCATTCGGTCTGGGGTATCCACGCGGACGTCAAGAGCCGCTCGCTGGATCAATACATCGTCAAGGTCCGCGATCTCTTCAGCGCGCACGGTCTCAGTCTCGACAGTTTCCGCACGGTTCACGGCATCGGTTACATCTTCGAACCCGGTGCCACGCCGGACGCGAAGAGCTGAACCATTCCGCCGCGAAATTGACGCCGCTTCAGTTCCGCGCGTCGTGTTGGGGCCCTACTCCGTCAGAATAACTCGGACTGCGTTTCGATCGGGCGGGCCGGCGACGGGGTGGATGACTCAGGCGCGGACGTGTACCCGCCCGCCGCTAGCGGCGGCTTGCCGTAGCGCCTCCGGGCGTCGGCCGCGGTGCCACGCATTTCATAACCGTCGAGCAGGCGAATCAGCTCGTCCGGTTGCGGCGTCCGCCACTCCGGCTTCACCGGCGGGAGACCGAGGTTGAGCGTCGTCAGCTTCAGGTTGAGGCGCAGCCGGTCCGCCGACGCGGCCACGGTTTCGCGAAAACGCTCGGGCTTCAACTCGGAGGCCTTTTCCAGCACGCTCTCCACGCTGCCACCGCACTCGGCGAGCCACTTCGCCGCGGTCTTGGGACCGACGCCCATTAGTCCCGGAATGTTGTCGGAAGTGTCACCGACCAGCGCGAGGTAGTGAGCGATCTGCGCGGGCGGCACGCCGAACTTTTCCTGTACTCCGACCGCATCGAGCAGGCGCCAGCCCAGCTTCGGGTTCGCCGACGGCGGCGGCAGCATGATCTTGATCCGATCGTTCACGATCTGGGCAAAATCCTTGTCGCTGCTAACGATCACCACTTCGTGACCGTCGCGGGCGAGGGCCACCGCCTCCGACGCGACCAGGTCATCGCTCTCCACCCCCTGCTGCTCGATGCCCGCCAGCCCCATGACACGCGTCAGGGTCTTGATGGGATCAATCTGCTGGCGGAGCGGATCCGGCATCGGCTTCCGCTGCGCCTTGTACTCGGCATGCAAGGCCACGCGATCCGCGGACTCCCCGAGATCGAAGAAGACCAGCGTCGAGTCCGGCTTCTCTTGATCGATGAGTTTCCACAGCGACTTCACCCAGCCGTGCAGCGCGCCGGTCGGAAAACCATCCGCGCGCGTCAATTCGGGCAGGGCATGGAAACACCGGTACGCGAGATTGAATCCGTCGATCAGGAGCCACTTGGCCATGCCCCACTCAAGCGCCACACACCCCGAGTGCCAGCGAAGAGTTCGCGGACTGGTTCCGCATGATTCTTAGGGTGGCGGACAACGACCCCGCGGGCGCGCACGAGGCGCGCCCCTCCGAAGGTCGTCGCGAATTCATTCGTAGGGGCGGGGCTCGTCCACGCCCGGCGCGGCAAACGCGAAGCATTCCGCCTACCGATTCGCCCGCAGCGGCCCGCCGCCCGGCGTGACCAGGGTGGCCGTCACGAAGATGAGCAGGTTTCGCTTCTGCGAACTTTCACCCTGTGATCGGAAGAGCCGGCCGAGCAGCGGAATGTCACCGAGGATAGGCACCTTGTCGTGGACCTTCTTCACTTCCTCACGGGTCAGGCCACCCATCACGAGCGTCGCGCCGTCCCAGAGAGTCACGCGCGTCGACATGTCGCGCACCGAGAAAATAGGCTGATAAAATCCCGGCGGCACCTTGACGGTCACGCCCGAGGAAATCGCGATGCTCGGACCGCCGTATTCCACGAAGCCCTCGAACTCGGTGACCTTGGGATTCAGATCGAGACTGATCGTCCGGTCGTCGTCTTCGACCGTCGGGGTGACCTTCAACTCCACGCCCACGTTGCGGGTGGCGAATTCCTGCGGTGTGCCGGCCGTGACAGTAACGCCAGCCGCGCTAATGCCGGTCCCGTTCCCACTCCCTGAGCCGACCTGGCTTTGAATCTCGCCGTAACTCTGGGGGTAGCGGAGTTCCTGCGCGACCGTGATGGTGGCAGCGTTCCCCGAAAGCACCGTCACGCGAGGCGAACTCAGAAGGTCCGTGCCCTGCTGCTGGGCGAGGGCGCGGATGACGGCGCCGACGTCGAACTCACCAACGAAGCCCGTGATGCTGCCGAGCGCTCCGGCGGCGTTGCCCAGTGCCACGCTGCCCGGAATGGCCGGAGGCGCGACGGGGATAACCCGGCTCTCGGCCGGCGTGCCAGGCATCGGCACACCATCGACCACCGGGCCGGCGGTCGCGGCGGAGTCGATCGTGATCGCCGGATTGTTCGTACTTGTCGGAAAGGCGCCCCCCAGCGAACGCGTGACGCCGGCCGTCGTGTAGCTCTCCTGGGGGACGAACACCTGCCGGCCATTCGCGTCGCGGATCGGCGCGCCGGTCGCTGGATCCAACTGCGGCACACCGCGACGGGACACCTTCCATTGCACGCCCAATTCCTCCAGCGCGCCCTCCTGGACCTCCATGAACTTCGCCTCGATCTCCACCTGCCGCACGTCGCGATAGCGCGCCAGCAAGTTGCCGATTCTTTCCAGGTTTCGCTTCGACTGCGTCACGATCAACGCCGTGCCATCATAGGCCAACGTCGCCCCCTCGGCGGCGAAACTGATTCCGGCCTGTTGCAGAAAGGCCTTCAGGTCGGTGGCGTCTCCCCCACCCGCATGGGACTCAGTGGCGACGGAAACTCGGACCGGCGCCGCCGGCGGAATCAGGGTGCGGCCCGTCAGACGCGAGACGGTCGCCCGGGTGATGGGAAACACCTGCGTATGAAGATTACCGTGCTCGCCTCCGGGCCGGACCACGACGGCATCGTCCTGCACCTCATATTGGTAACCGATGCTCTCCGTCACGAAATCGAGCGCGCGCTTCAACGTGGCGTGGCGAAGCACAATGGTGACGTGCGGCCGGCGTGCCTCCGCATCGACGAGCACGATATTCACGCCCTTCACCGGCGACTCGGAGCGGTCGTAGGTCTCGGAGGCAGCGCTCAATGTCGCGACGACCTGGCCGATTTCCGCGCGAGTGAAGCTCACCTGCGGAAGAACGATCGTCTCCAGTTTCTGCCGAAGCGGACTACTTGGGATCGCCAGCTTCTGTTCCGGACCGGGCGTCGCCAGAGGCTCCGAACGTCGCCAGCCTTGCTCGACCTCGTGCAGGAGCTTCATGCGGGTCGCGTCGCGCACTGACACCGCAGAAGCCGCCTGCTCCGTCGCAGGATGGCTTGCCGGTTCGATCGCCGCGGGCAGCGGTGGCACCGTGACCGAATCAGATTCGGCCGCTTCCATCCCTGCGGCTCCACCGACCAGGATCGCGACCAGCAGGCATGGAACTCGAGGCCTCAACGTACCTCCTCGCCTTCGGCCGACGCGGACTCCGCGGGCTCGCTCAGCGCAATCCAGGTGGCCTCAGACTTCGAACTTCCGGCCCGCCGGCGCTCGACCTGAACCCGGCGCTGGGCGGAATCAACGGCGGCAAGGCGATACGCGACACCTTCGACTTCGAAGGAATCACCAGCACTCAACTCGCGGGTGGCTCCCGAAGAAAATTCCAGGACGGCGCGGACGCGTCCCGTTTCACCGGGATGGCCTTCCGGCAGGAGAACATCACCGGGGATCCCGGGCGTCCGCACGATCGCCGTGACTCCCGTCCACTCGGCCGCGTCTTCATCGCGCGCCACCAGATCAAACAGCTCGATCGCCCGCCCCGGAATCTGACCTGACCCGGCGACAAAGATTTCGCCGGAATCGCGATCCTCGAACACCCCGCGCTTTTCCGCCGTGTCACCCAGGTGGCCAATCAAGCGGATCGGGAATGACTCAGGTCGCAGCGCCGTCAGTCGAAGTTCCAAGCCAACACTCGGGTCAGCGGGAGCCGCGGCCACGGCGTCCCTCCGGAAGTAGGCTCCGTCCTTTTCCTCAAAGACGATTTCCGGCGGCGAAAAGAGATCGAATCGCCAGCCCGGAGCGGAAGCCGCCGCAGGCGCCGACCAGGGCAAGTGTTCAATGCGCTCCGGTGTACCACCCCCGGGCCGTTCCACCCCGGATGCGAAGCTGTCCACGATCGCCGGAGCCGGCGCGGCGACGGACTCCCTGACCGCAAGCAGGTCCCCGACGATCGCGAGCATCAACGCCGCCCTCCACCCCAACCGCCGTCGGCGGCCAGTGACGCTTGGGCCGACCGGTTTCACGCGTCGCCCCCTGCCATCGGCGTCAGCGCTTCGACCCACTCCACGGTGACGGCGAACCGCGACCATTGCCGATCGACGACGGGACGGAGGGAAATCGTTCCCTGCGTTTCACTGCCGCGCCCCAACGTGGCGAGCGACTGGCTGGTGAACAAACGCCTTGGAGCTGGTGCCACCGAAATTCGGGTCGACGACGCGAGTCCGGTTTCCGCAGGGGTCGCGGGCGCGACCTGAACCTGACGGATCACAACGGGCCATTCCCGGCTCGTGATGTTGTTGAGGAAGGCCCGGAGCGTCCCGGTCTCGCCGCAGAACGAGAGCCGCAATCCGGTCGACTTGACCGGCACCGAATTTCGCATCCATCGCTCCGATTCCGGAATGAAAGTCTCGGATCGCTCGGGACCCGAAGGAGCATTGCCCGTCGACTTGTTCGCGTCCGGCGTGGTCGATTCACGTTGCACGGCGAGCAAGGCGCGAGGCTGGGCCTCGAACAGGGCACCCACCAACAGTTCCACGGCGTGGCGCTGGCGCTCCACCGCCGGTCGCGCTTCGGGAGGCGGAGGTTGGCGGGCGAACGCCGCGAACCCAAACGATCCTGCCTCCGGTGCAACTCGCACGCCGCTTCGGTCCGCGGCCGCGGTCAGGCGCTCCCGCATCTCCGCGAGTACGACCACAAAATCCAGCCGCGGGTTGGAGGCGAACCCCACCCTCTCGATTCGGCCCGCCCACCCGTCCTGCAATTCGTTCAGCCGAATCCGGGCAACTTCGATCTGCTGACGGACGGCGGCTTCACCGGTGGCGGCCAGACCCGGCGCAGGTGGGCTCGACCGCTCGACTTCCACCCGTTGATTCTTCCGACGGGCTTCGGCCTTGATGGCGGCACTTCGCCAGAGCCAGAGGCCGCCGATTTCGACGAAGAGAAACAGCAGCAACCCTGCGATCGCCCAGAACAGGCCGCTACGGGGGACGGGTGGTTTGAGGGTATTCACAGAAGAGAAGCCGGACGGAGCCGAAGGATGACCTCGAAGCGCAACAACGCCTCCGGGCCGGGATCGAAACGTTCGTGCGTGACCGCGGCCACCGTCGGGATGGTCCGCAGCCGGGCGAGGAGTTCCTGCCCGCGCGCATAGGCGGCCGAGGCCACCCGCGATGCCGGTGGAGAAGTCAGATCGAAAATGCGCCCGCTGAGTCGAATTTCATCCGCGGCCGGCTCACGCCCGCCGCCGCCGGGCGATTTTACCGCCAGTCCCTGGCCGCGGGGCGGGCGGCTCGGTCGCGCGGCTCCAGTCGCAGCCGTCTTTTCGCGAGGTCGTTCGAGGGTGAGCTGGTCGAGCCACACGCACTGGGTTTCGGCAATCTGCGATTCGAGCCGGGCAAAGAGATCGAGCCACGCGTCGCTGGTCTTCCCGGCACGTTCCCAGGCTGCGAGACGCTGGCGAATCGCCGCTTGCTCGCCGGTCAGGTGGTTCAATTTCGCCTGCCGACGGCGCAGCGTGGCGATTTTTCGCTCCTGCAGATTCAACTCCGCCACGGCCTCGGTCGCACGGTGATGGGAGTAGACCGTCGGCGGAAGCATAACAGCCACCAACACCGCCGCGACGGCCACAACCCGCCGGAGCCGATCGCGGGTCCGGCGCCGCCGCTCCTCAGCCACCGGCAGCAGGTTGATCGTGCCCAGAGCTGAGGAGGGAGGCGGACAGGCGAGCCCCAACAGTCCGATCCACTGCCCGTCCCGACAATCGTCCAAGGCAGTGCGGAGGCTCCCCACGCACTCAAATGACGCCGTCGCGGCCAGGCACGTGACGGGCACCTCAAGATCCTTGGACAGTTTCTCAGCCATTCCTGGAAGGCTCGAAGCCCGTCCCGAGAGATAGATTCGCCGCAGCCCGGCTCGTCCTGGCGATCCGGAAAGATTGGCGATCGCCTGAACGATGGCGGCAACGAGGGCCGAATCCGGATCCAACGCCACCGAGTCGAACCTGGGCGCGGCACGAACGGCGCAAAATCCGGCCGATGCGCCGGCGAGGAAGACCACGTGCGCGGTTCGCGCCATCTCGTGCACCAACACGACGGCAGTCTCACGGTTCGGATGCAGGTGACAAAACCCGTCGCGCAGGGCCAGCGGCGTAGGAACCACCCGCTCCACCTCGAGGCCAAACGACGCCAGCGTGGCGAGCAGCGGTCGAAGCACGGCGAGCTTTACTGCGGTCAGCAGCGCCTCCTCCCCGTCACCGAGCCGCATCATGCTCCACCCCACCTGCTCCAGCGGAAGCGGCAGGTGCGCGGCGACCACGCGATCAATCGCCGGGTCGGTTCCCGGCCGAGCCAGCCCCGCCGCGGTCACGCCGGCGGGAAGGCGGATCGTCTTCGTCAGCGTGAACGGCGCCGGCAGCGCGAGGCGGCACGGACCGCGCCACCGATGACGTTCCACCAGTTTCGCGAGTGCGGCCGTGACGCTCTCGAGCCAAGCCGCTTCCGAACCCGATTCCGCCGCGAAATTCTCTGAACCAAACTCCTCCATCCGGACCTCCTTTCCCCGGCGACGAAAACGGGCGCCACTTACCTGGCTGGCGCCGAGATCGAGGGCGAGTGGGGACGAGTGCATGACGGACACGCGTCGAGGATCGATCCCGTCACGCGAACCGCAAAGCCCGGAAGACCCCAAAAAAGGGGGTTCAGCCGGACACAGCGCCACCGTCACCTCGCGCCCCCACCACGCCCGATGGTGCGCTGCACGAGCAGGCGAACGATGGGAGCTGAGCCTTACCTTGGAGGGCTGGTGCCCACACCCGCCAGCACATCACTTCCGAACCGGGCCGACGCGGCGCGAACTTGGGTGCCGACGGATCTCGCGTGCCTGAACACCTGCCCTCCATCGAATGCTAACGCCCGCAATTAGGGCGGCGTGAACTGGTAGATTTCGATCGCGCCGATGCCGGTCTTTTCCCGGACGCCGCTGAGCCGCACCGAATAATCTCCGGGCGCGAGGGTCGCGACAATCGCGGCATCCTTGCCCGCCCCATCGTCGAACGCCACGCCGCCGCCCGCCTGCACCATCGCGGCGATGAACGCGGGGTCGCCGCTCTTCCGCCAGTCGCTGTTCACGCCGATGACGCGGTTGCTGGAGTCGGTCAGCTCGACCTGCGGTTCGGCGAGGAAGCCGCGCTTTTGGCCGAAGCGCCGGAGGGAGGGACCCACGCCGCGAATCAAAACGAGCCGCGAACCGCCGGCTCGCTCGACGGAAAACATCACGCGCAAGGTGCGGTCATCGACGCCGACATGCCCGCGCGTGGAGAAAAAGCTCACCTTCTTCGCGGCATAGTCGACGGTGGTCGCGGGCTTTTTCGAATTGAGGGCTTTGACGTCGATGATTTCCACATCGCCGGGAGTGGGCTTGGCGGGAGCGACCGGGGTGGTCTTCAACTCACTCGCGACGCCCTTCATTGAGGCGATTTGCGTGTCGATCTCCTGCCGCAACCGGCGCACCCCGGCGTCATTCGGAGCGAGCACGCCGAGTTCGGCGATGGACTTCTGGGCCGAAATCAAATCGCCCTGTTCGCGCGCCCTCAGTGTCGCAGCCATCAGGCGAATCTTGGCGTCCGTCGGAGGTTCCAAGGTCTTGCAGCCGCCGAAACCAGCCAGCAGAAGGAGCAGCACGACGCCGGTCGAACGACGGAAGAATCTGGGATCGAACAGCGCCATTCGGAAGGGGTGCAAGTTAGGCGTCCCGCGGCGGACGTCACGCGCAATTCCATTCACCACCCCCACCGGGCGGCCCGCCATCTGCTACGTTCCATGTTGCTCCGGCCGATCCGCGCCGGGAGAAATCACGCATGTCCTCCGCTCCGCTCGGCTACAAGATCGCTGTCCTCGTCTTCCTTGAAAACGAGGCCGGGGAGCTGCTCCTCATGCTGCGGGCGAAGCCGCCGAACCTGGGCTCGTGGAGCCCCATCGGCGGCAAGTTGGAAACAGCCATCGGCGAATCGCCCTTCGAATGCGCGGTGCGGGAAACCTATGAGGAAACGGGACTGCCCGTGACGACCTCGGATCTGCATCTCTTCGCCATGATCGCCGAGAAGGCCTACGAGGGTCACTCGCATTGGCTGATGTTTCTCTTCCGTTGCCGGCGCCGTCTGACCGCGCTGCCGCCGGATATCGCAGAGGGAAAATTCGGGTTCTTCTCCCGCGCCGCCATTGACAAGCTGGACATCCCGGAAACCGATCGGACGGCGCTCTGGCCGATTTATGACCAACACAGGGACCGGTTTGTCGCCCTGAAGGCAGACTGCGCGCCCAGTCGCCCGATCGTGGTCGAGATCGAGGAAATCACCCCGGCGGTCCACTGAATGACGAAGCCGCCCGATGATTCCGAGTCGTCCCGCCCTGGAGGGCCGGTGTCCCCACCGGCCATGGAATCTTGGAATGTATTTCAGCGGGTGAGCACACCCGCCCTCCCTGAGGGGAGCCCGGAGCCGAAACCTAGCGTCCCCGTGACACGGAGACATCCACTCAGCGCTTGATTTCCCCTGTGTCCGGCAAACACTTTCCCGTTTCCACCAATCGAGCCATCTTCCGTGAGTAAGAAAACGAGTACACTAGCCGAATCCAAAGAGCAGCCGGGTGCCGCATCCGCCAAGTCCACGGACGCACGGCTGGCCCCGATCAACGCCCGGCTTACGCCAGAGGCGAAGATCGAGCTCCATCGTAAGATGGTACGCATCCGGCGCTTCGAAGAGCGCAGCCTGCGCGCTTATCAGGCCAAAAAGATCGGCGGATTCCTCCATCTTTACATCGGCCAGGAGGCCGTGGCGGTCGGGTCCTGCTCCCTGATGGGGCCGAACGACCACGTGATTACCGCCTACCGTGACCACGGTCATGCCATCGCGGTGGGCATGGAGCTCAACCCGCTCATGGCCGAGCTCTACGGCAAGGCCACCGGTTGCTCGAAGGGCAAGGGCGGTTCGATGCACTATTTTGACCCGTCCCGGAATTTCTGGGGCGGCCACGGGATCGTGGGCGGCCAGATTCCCCTCGGGGTGGGCCTGGCCTACGGCGTGAAGTACAAGGGTCTCAAGGGCGCCGCGATGGCGTTCATGGGCGACGGCGCCGTCAATCAGGGTGCGGTTCACGAGGCCTACAATCTCGCCTCCCTCTGGAAACTGCCGGTCGTGTTCGTGATCGAAAACAACGGCTACTCGATGGGCACCAGCCAGGCGCGTTCGTCGGCCGGTGAACTCGCCAAGCGCGCCGAGGGCTACGACATGCCGTGGGGCCAGTGCAATGGCCACGACGTCTACGAAGTCCGCGCCTGCATGGACAAGCACCTCACCCTTGCCCGGGAGAAGAACCAGCCGAGCACGGTCGAGATCGACACCTATCGTTATCGCGGCCACTCGGTCGCGGATCCCGACAACACCTACCGCACGAAGGCGGAGATTGAGGAGTACCGGAAGACGAAGGACCCAATCGAGGTCTTCCAGCGCCAGTTGCTGAGCGAGGGTGTTCTCACGGAGGCCCTGATCGAAAAGATCGACGCCGAAGCCCGCGCCGAAGCCGAGAATTCCGCGGAGTTCGCCGAGGCGAGCCCGTTCCCGACGCCGGACGACATCCAGAAGGACGTTTATTGGGAGTCTGATAATCCCGCCGGCCGGAAGTCCGAAGGCCGCCTCTTCTTCGATTAAGCGAGAGGCGTTTCCGAGCTCATCCTTCTTACTTCTTCCTTCTTACTTTCCGTTCCATGCCTGTCATCACTTACCGCGAAGCCATTCGCCACGCCCTCGCCGAGGAAATCGAACGCGATTCCAACGTCGTGGTGATGGGCGAGGAAGTCGCCCAGTTCAACGGCGCCTACAAGGTCACCGAGGGTCTGCTCGCCAAGTACGGTCCGCAGCGGATCGTCGACACTCCGATCAGCGAGGCCGGTTTCATCGGCATGGGCATTGGCGCGTCGATGCTCGGTGTCCGGCCCGTGATGGAACTGATGTTCTGGTCATTCTACTCGGTCGCCTTCGACCAGATCCTCAACAACGCCGCCAACGTCCGCTACATGAGCGGCGGGCTGATCAATTGCCCGATCGTCATCCGCGGCCCGGCGAACGGCGGCACCAATGTCGGTGCCACCCACTCACACACGCCGGAGAACGTCCTCGCGAATCATCCGGGCGTGAAGGTCGTCGTGCCGGCCACGCCCTACGATGCCAAGGGACTGCTCAAGGCCGCCATCCGCGACAACGATCCCGTCTTCTTCCTCGAGAACACGATTCTCTACGGCGAAAAGGGCGAGGTGCCGACGGAAGAATACGTGATTCCGCTCGGCAAGTCGGACGTGAAACGCGTCGGCACCGATCTCACGATCGTGACCTACGGCCGTTGCGTCCTGCACTCGCTGGCCGCGGCTGCGATTCTCGAAAAGGAGCACGACATCTCGGTTGAGATTATCGATCTGCGCTCGATTCGTCCGCTCGACATCGATCCGGTCCTGGCATCCGTCGCGAAGACCCACCGAGTCCTGATCGTCGAGGAGCAGAAGCCGTTTTGCTCCGTCGGCACGCAGCTTGCCTACATGATTCAGCGCGAAGCCTTCGACGAACTCGACGGCCCGATTCACCGTCTCGCCACGATCGATGCCCCCGCGATCTACAGCCCGCCCGTGGAAACCGAGCAGCTCCCGAATCCGCAGCGCGTCCTCAAGGCGGCCCTCGCGGCGCTGGCTTAAAATAAAGGCAGAATTAGGAGGGAAGAGTTAAGAGACCGGGCCAGACTTACCCCCCGTCGCGACTCTCTTCCTTCCCCCGTTTTCACTCTTAACTCCTCCCTCTTAACTCATACTTCTCCCGACCCCATGGCCAATATCATCGAGATGCCGAAGCTCAGCGACACCATGACGGTGGGCACGCTGGTCAAGTGGCTGAAGAAGGAAGGCGACGCCGTTAAGTCCGGCGACATGCTCGCCGAGGTCGAGACCGACAAGGCGACGATGGAGCTGGAGTGCTTCTTCGACGGTACGATCGTGAAGATTTTCGCGCCCGCCGGTTCCCAAGTCGAACTCGGCGCGCCCCTCTGTGCCATTGGCAAGCCCGGTGAAAAAGTGGATGCCCCGGCCGCAGCCCCGAAGGCCGCCGCCCCGAAGCCGGCCGAGCCAGCCCCGCAGAGCAAGGAGACCGCCGGTGCCGCGACGGCCGCGAAGAGTGAGACGGCCCCCGCACCAGTCGCAACGCCGGCGCCAGTCGCCCCGGCACCGGCCGCCCGTCCCGTCGCCCCGGCTGCTGCGGCCGCGACTTCGGACCGCGTAAAAATTTCTCCCCTCGCCCGCAAGCTCGCGGCCGAAAAGGGCATCGATCCGTTAACCCTCGTCGGCTCCGGTCCCGGCGGACGGATTGTCCAGGCGGACGTAATCGTGGGCAAAGTTGTCGCGGCCGCCCCGAGCTCAGGCGCGAAAGCCAGCGGCGCGAACTTGGGCAGCGTTTTCGCCAAGGGTCCGATTCAGGAGGAGAAGACCGTGCCGGTTTCCAACATGCGCGGGGCGATTGCCCGGCGGCTGGTGGAATCCAAGACCCAGCTTCCCCATTTTTACGTCGAGATCGAAGTCGACGCCGCGCCGCTGCTCGCAATGCGCGAACAGTTGAACGCCGGGCTCGAGCGCGAAGGCGTGAAGCTTTCGGTCAACGACTTCATCCTCAAGGGCAGCGCCGAGGCCCTGCGCCGCGTCCCGGCGGTGAACGGCTCCTGGGAAGGGACGCAGATCCGGTATTTCGGCGCGGCTCATGTCTCGTTCGCCGTGGCGATCGAGGACGGCCTGATCACGCCGGTGATTCGTGACGCGCACACGAAGACGATCTTCCAGATCAGCACCGAGGCGAAGTCGCTCGGCAAGCTGGCCAAGGACAAGAAGCTGAAGCCCGAGCAGTTCACCGGCGGCACCTTCTGCGTCTCGAATCTCGGCATGATGGGCATCCCGCGCTTCAGCGCGATCATCAACCCGCCGAACGCCGCCATCCTTGCGGTCGGCACGACCGTGACGAAGCCCGTCGTGAAGAACGGCGCGATCGTGATCGGCCAGACGATGACCCTCACGCTCTCCTGCGACCATCGCGTCGTGGACGGCGCCGTCGGCGCGCAATACCTCGGCGCGTTGAAGACGCTGCTCGAGAGCCCCGCGCTGCTGCTGGTCTGAATTGGTGACGATTAGTGAAATTTGTGGTTCACCACTAATTTTCACTAATTGCACTGATGCTTGGGTGACGTGGTGTAGGGCCGGCGCTCGCCGCCGGGCCTCTTCTCGAATGCACGACGAGGCCCGTCGACAAGCGGAGGTCCCGCAAACCACCACTAACGGTCACTAACTCACCACTAACCCGAGCCACCTGGATCTGCCTCCAAGTTAGTGTCCGGTTAGTGAAAGTTAGTGGTTGGGTCTGAATCAGTGACCAATCAGCGGAAATTAGTGGTTTAAAAACCGAGCCAATCCGCCGCTCCATCAGCGGTACTTCAGGCAATCTCGCCCGGCGGCGCCACATTGCCGCCGCCGCTCGGGATGGGCCAGGGTTCGCCGGCGGTGAAGCCACCGTCGACGAAGAGCGAATGACCCGTGACGTAGTCCGACGCCGCGGAGGCGAGAAAGACCGCCGAGCCAATCAGGTCCGCCGGCGTGGCCACGCGTCCGAGCGGAATCCTCCGCTTTCCCCATTCCTGCATGTGCGGCATGGACCAAAGCTTGTTGGTCATCGGGGTCATGATGAAACCGGGGCACAACGCGTTCACCTGGATGTTGTGCCGCCCGAGTTCGGTCGCGAGGGCCTTGGTCAACTGGCCCACCGCGCCCTTCGTCAGACTGTAAACCGCGAGATTCGAAAGTCCGAAGCCGGTGGTGATCGATCCGACGTTGATGACCTTGCCGCTCCGCCGCGCCATCATCCCGCGCGCGACGGCCTGGGTGAGGAACAGCATGCCCTCGACGTTGATCGAGAGAATGCGATCGAAGTGCTCGCCGGAAATCTCTTCGAGCGGTTCGCGGAAATTCACGCCCGCGTTGTTCACGAGAATGTCGAGGGGCCCGAAGCAGGCCTCAGCGGCCGCGGCGGCTGCGGGCAACGAATCCCGATCGCCGACATCCATCGCCAGCGCCTTCGCCTGACCGCCGGCCTTCCGGATCGTCTCCACGAGATCCTCGAGGTCCTTTATCGTTCGAGCGGCGCAGACCACGCGCGCGCCGTTGGCGGCGAGCGCCTCGGCGATCGTGCGACCAATTCCACGGCTGGCACCGGTGACCAGGGCGTTGCGGCCCTCAAGGGAGAACAAGGCGGGAGGAGGATTCATGAAACGCGGGGTAAGCGCGGCGAGTCAGCAAGATGGGTTCGGGAGGGTCCAGAACGAACGCCAGTCTCCTTGCGAATGCGAGGGCCCGTCTGTCGCCCAGATCTGTGGCTGCGAGCGTGAGCGAGGGGCGATGCTCTCATTGAAGCCACGGCCAAACGCCGGGAGGGAACCTGCCTCGGAAGGCGTCCACTCGCTCACGCTCGCAGCCACAGGCAGGCGGTGACATCGAAGAGCGCCGCATTGATTCCTGACCGCGCCGGCGCACGATGCCACGCCGATGAGCGCACCCCGCATCCTCCCCTCGTCCGGCATCCAACCTGAAATCGCGGTCGGCGCGATTCCCACCGATGAGCGCATCTGGGTGCCCCAGGCGCCGAATGTCTGGTTCCGTCCGCTGCTGCTCAACACGGTCACGGGCGGCTGGTGCAATCTGCTCCGGGTGCGAAAGTCCGGCATGATCTCGCGGCATCGTCATCCCGGGCTCGTCGTGGGTTACGTGATCAAAGGATCCTGGCGTTACCTCGAGCACCCGTGGATCGCGGAGGCCGGTCACTTTGTCTACGAACCGCCCGGTGAGATTCATACCCTCGTCGTCGACCAGGGCGTCGAGGAGATGATCACGTTTTTCAACATCGCCGGGGCGATGATTTACCTCGACGAGCACGGTGTGCAGAACGGCTACGAGGACGTCTTCACGAAGATCGAGATGTGCCGCGCGCATTACCGCGCCGTCGGCCTCGGTGATTACGTGGATCAGTTTATCCGGTAGGCTCGTCGTGGCGCCGCGTCTTCGACCGGCGAAAGGCGTCCCGCTCAGCATAAAGCCTTCCGCCGGTCAGAGACCGGCCCTACTTCCGGTCCACAATTGTGGCCACCCCCTCAGGGTGGCTTCGGCGGGCGAAAGCGGTCACTCGTTGGGCCGTCCGCAGCCCGGCCCCGCTTTCTCCCCATGAAAATCGCTTCCGTCGATACGCTCCTGCTCCAACACAAGCTCTCCCGTCCCACCGGCCCGGCCTCGGTGCTGAACGAGTGGCGCCGCAATCTGCTCGTGAAGATCACGACCGACACCGGGCTCGTCGGCTGGGGCGAAACCGCGCCGCTCGCCGGCGTGCGCGATTCGATCGACACCTTGTATGCGCCGGCGCTCGTCGGTCGCGATCCCCGCAGCATTGGCAATTCCTGGCGGACCCGCTGGCTGGCGCCGTTTGAAAACCGGCTCGCGATCGGCGCCATCGATATCGCGCTCCACGATCTCGTCGGCCAGGCGCTCGGCGTGCCCGTCCACCAGTTGTACGGCGGCGCGCGCCGGCAACGCGTGCCGGTCTACGCCTCGGGTGGTGGCTATTTTCATGGCGTCCATCCGGCCGACGTGTGGCCGGCGGAAACGCAGGGCTACGTCGCGCGCGGCTTCCGGGCGATCAAGCTGAAGATCGGCCGCTACGACCCGAAGGAAGAACTCGCCGCGCTCGCCGTCGTGAAGGCCGGCCTGCCCGCGGACGTGAAGCTGATGGTCGACGCCTGGGGCTCTTACACGCTTTCGACGGCCCTCATGGTCGGACGCGAACTCGAAAAGCTCGGAATCACGTTCTACGAGGAGCCCCTGCCGCAGTTCGGCTATCGCGGCTATCCTGAACTCACCGCGCAACTCGACCTCGCCGTCGCCGGCGGCGAGATGCTCCAGCACCGGCAGGCGTTCAAGGAGCTGCTCGACCGGCGCGCCGTGGACATCATTCAACCCGACGCGAGCCTGTGCGGCGGCATTCGCGAACTGCTCTTCATCGCCGAACTCGCCGAGCTCTACGGCGTGCAGTGCATTCCCCATTCGTGGAGCGGTGCGATCCTCAACGCCGCCTCGATCCAGATTGTTTCCCTGCTGCCGGAGCCGACGCTCATGCCGGGCGTGGGAACACCCATGGTCGAGTTCGACGTCACCGAAAATCCCTTCGCGTCCGGCCTCCTTCGCGCCCCTCTGCCCCTCGTCGACGGTTGTTTCGAGGTGTCGAATGCGCCGGGTCTGGGCCTCGACCTTGATCTCGACGCGATTCGCGCACTCGAAGTCCCGCGCAACCGCTGAGCGGTCGCTTCCGCCAGCAGACGCGCCGGTCGTCGCTCAAGGCGGGGCTGACGGGCACGCCCGATCACTTCGCCGGCGCAATTCCACCGCCTCTAATTCGGCGAGACGATAATCACCGGCAGAATGACCTTCCGCTCCACGGGATTGCCGTCGCTGTCCTGGGCGGGATTGAACTGCCAGGCTCGCACCGCCGCGATGACCTGAAAGACCAGCTCGGAATCAACCATCACATCGGTGGGGCCGAGATTATAGGGCGTGCCGAAGCGATCGACGGTGAACTTCAAGTCGAAGTGGGTGCCCGCGTATTTCGTGTGCACGCGGGGCTTGATGATCCGGACCGCGACCGGGGTGGAGTAACTCAGGTCGTAGTTTCCTGAAACCCGCAGCGGGTCCATCCGCAACACCTCCTCCGGCGGAGCCTTCTTCTTTTTGGCGGGCGCAGACTTCTCCGCGGACCACGCCGGGGATACAAACAGAGCGGCCACAACGGCGGTGAGCAGGAGCAACTTTTTCATCGTCTCTGGGGGCAAGGGTTGAACGACAATCACGATCCGTGAGGGGTCATCACGGGCCGCGCCCGGACCGTAATGCGAACCGGCACCCGGGCAATTCCCGGATCGTAACCGGATCGAAATACCGGCGCGATCCGCGAGGCACCCACGGAGAACCTGGATTACGAATTAGAGCCGGCTGGGGTGGCCCTGCCCGTGAGGGCAGGGACTTCTCGATCGATTTGCATCAATTTGTCCCGCTGCTCACGCAGCGGGCTACGAGGTCGACTCGGAATCCAGGGAGAACGTGACACCCCGGCCGACGTCGGTACGTTGACCGCCGCCCCGCCCTTGCGGCCAATCACTCCGCGCGCTTTCCCCATGCCCTCCCTCAGTCGTCGTCGATTCATTCAACTTTCCGCGGCCGGATCCATCGCCGCGGGTACCCTGGGGTCCTCAAGCCTCGCCGCCGAAACGCGACCGGTCGTCCAGCCGGAGGCGGACGCCGGCCACCCGACGCGCGAACTCGCACACTACCTCGCCACCGCCCGGCTCGAACAGATCCCGGCCAAAGTGCGCAAGGAAGCCGCCCGCACTCTGCTCAACTGGGTCGGCGTCGCCGTCGGCGGAGCGCAGCACGAGACCGTCACCCGGGCTCTCGCCGCCTTGCAGCCATTTGCCGGACCGGCCCAGGCCCAGGTGGTTGGACGGAAGGACCGCACGGACATCATGTCCGCCTCGCTGATCAACGGCATCTGTTCGCACGTGCTCGATTTTGACGACACGCATCTCAAGACGATCATCCACGTTTCGAGCGTCGTCGTTCCTCCGGCTCTCGCTCTCGCCGAGCACCTGCCCAAGGTATCGGGCTCGCAGTTCCTGCACGCGATCATCCTCGGCGGCGAGACGGCGCTCCGGGCGGGCAACGCCGTTTACCCTGACCATTACGACGTCGGCTGGCACATCACCGGCACGGCCGGAGCGATCGGCGCAGCGGCGACCGCGGGTCATCTGCTCGGACTGAACGAACAACAGATCGTCTGGGCGCTCGGCCTGGCCGCCTCGCAGTCGGTCGGCCTGCGTGAATCGTTTGGTTCGATGAACAAGAGCTTCAATCCGGGTCGCGCCGCCCAGAACGGACTCATGGCCGCGCTGCTGGCGCAGCAGGGCTTCACGAGTTCGGATCAAATGCTCGAAGCCCGGCGAGGCTGGGCGCACACCGTGAGCACGAAACAAAACTTCAAGGAAATCACCGAGGGACTGGGCCGCCGTTTCGAGATGGCGCTGAATACCTACAAGCCCTTCGCCTGCGGGATCGTCATTCATCCGATCATCGATGGCTGCATCCAGCTGCGCGGTGGCCTGAACCTCTCCGACATCAACGGCGTCGAGTTGCGCGTGCATCCGCTCGTGCTCGAACTCACGGGCAAGACGGCACCCCGCGACGGCCTCGAGGGCAAGTTCAGCGTCTATCATGCCGCCGCCATCGCGCTGCTCGAGGGACGCGCGGGTCCGCGTCAGTTCAGCGATGCCGCGGTCCAGGCGTCCACCACGGTGGCGCTCCGGAAAAAAATCACCGCGGTCGTCGATCCGGCGGTCAAGGAATCACAGGCCGACGTGACGGTCCTCCTCCGCGATGGCACGAAGCGCCAAGTCTTCGTCACGCAGGCCATCGGCAGCGCGGAGAACCCGATGACTGACACCATGCTCACCGACAAGGTGACTGATCTCATGGACGGCGTACTGCCGCCGGCCCGGATCAAGGAAGTCATTCAAACGTGCTGGGACATCGAGAAGCTCCCTGACGCCGCGCGGCTGGGGCGGATGCTGCAGGCGTAAAGGCGGTTCGTATTTTCCAAGGCCCACACCCCGCCCTGACGGGCGCCGCTCTCCAGCCGGGTCCGTGCAGTGGAAACAACCACAGATGCACACCTATGGACACGGATTAAGAGGGTCGATCCAGCACAAGGCCGCTAGAAATCAGGCCCACCGTTTGGTGGGCGATGGCCGGGGCCTTCCCCATCTGTGTGCATCAGTGTCCATCTGTGGTTCAACTGCCTGGGTCCGGCTCCAGAGGGGATCGCGACGCTAACCTTCCTCACGGCGGCTTACTCAAGTTCCCCTTTCGAGAGGGGTGCCCGCAGGGCGGGGTGTGGCGGTTGCGGCCGACTGCCTCAACTCCCGTTCCCGCCCGATCGCGGCCGCCAGCGGACGAATGATCGCTCCACCCGCGCCACGACACTGTCGAGTGCCAGCGCCAGACCCGTCAGCACCGCGATGCCGGCGAAGACGGTGTTCACATCGAACACGCCTTCCGCCTGCAGGATCAGATAGCCGAGCCCGCGCGCCGAACCGAGGTACTCGCCCACCACGACACCGACGAAGGCCAGGCCGACTGACGTGTGCAGACTCGAGAACACCCAACTCGTCGCCGAGGGGAGATAGACCGTGCGCACGAGCTGGCGGCGGTTGGCCCCGAGCATGCGGGCATTCGCCAGGATGACCGGACTCACCTCGCGCACGCCCTGGTAGACGTTGAAAAACACGATGAAGAAAACGAGCGTGATCCCGAGGGCGATTTTGCTCCAAAGCCCGAGTCCGAACCAGACCGCGAAAATCGGCGCCAGGATCACGCGCGGCATCGAGTTCATCGCCTTCACATAGGGCTCGAGAATTTGCGCCGCCATCGGGCTCAGCCCGAGCCAGAGCCCGACGCCAAGTCCGGCGCCCGCCCCGAGCACGAACGCACACAGCGTCTCGAAGACCGTGACCGCGAGGTGCGGATAAATCTCGCCGCCGACAAACCAGTGCCAGATTCGCTGCGCCACGAGGTGCGGTTCACCGAAGAAAAACGCCGGCAGCACGTCGGCCTTCACCAGAAAGTGCCACGCGGCCAGCAACAATACCGGAAGGCCGAAGCGCCAGATCGTGAGTTGTCGGGTGCGGGACATTTTCTCAGGCGTCACTCCCAGCGGGAGCGGACTTGGATCGGGCGTAGCTCTTGAGCACCTCGTCCTTCATCGTATGCCAGATCTGACGGTGCAGTTCACTGAAGCGCGGGTCGTCTCGCAGTTCCACCACGTCGCGCGGCCGCGGCAGGTCGACCTTGAATTCACCGATCGCCCGCGTGGCCGGCCCGGCCGACAGCACGACGACCCGGTCGGCCAGGAGGATCGCCTCATCGAGATCATGTGTGATGAAGAGCACCGACTTCCGGTTGGCCGCCCAAATTTCCAGCAGCTCGTTCTCCATCAGCAAACGCGTCTGCACGTCCAGCGCGCTGAAAGGCTCATCCATCAGGATAATCTCGGGATCGAGAATCAGCGTCTGCGCGAGCGAAACGCGTTTCTTCATCCCGCCGGAAAGCTGGTGCGGGTACACGTCACCACGCCCGGCCAGCCCGACGCGACCGAGCCAGTCCTCGGCCCGGGCGTCCGCCTCCGGTTTCGCCACCCCGCGGTAGCGGAGACCCATGGCGACATTCTCCCGCGCACTGCACCACGGCAGCAGCGAATCGGCCTGAAAAAGATATCCCATCCGGTCCGAAATGCCCCGCAACGGCTGGCCAAAGATCCTGACTTCACCGGCGGTCGGCGTGAGCAGTCCCGCCGCCAGATTCAGAATCGTCGACTTCCCGCAGCCCGTCGGACCCACGACCGTGACAAACTCACCCGCCGCCACGCCGAGCCGCAAGCGATCGAGGGCCACGTAGCCAGGACCCGCACCATCCGGATCGGCATAGGTGCAGCCGACCCCGTCAAATTCGATGGCCGGACCTTGCGGCAGCTCGACCGACTTATTTGGCATAGCGCGCGGCCGCCTTCTGCGCGAAGGAATTGTCGTAAGTGGAGGACACGTCGATCTTCGCGTCGCGGACCGCCGGATCGATTTCGGCCTGCACCCGCAGGACATTCTCGGCGCCCTCGCGCGGGAACTGTCCGTCGGTGGAAAAGGACCGATTCGTCTTTCGAATCGCCTGGAGCATGACCTCCCTCTGTCCACCCGAAAACGATGACGGCAGCACGCCCAGAATCTGCTCGGGCGTGGCGGTCTTCATCCAGACCAACGCGCGTACGATCGCGTTTGTCAGTGCCTGAATCGTCCGGGGATTCGCTGCGAGGAACTTCTCCGTCGTGTAAAGGCAACCGGCCGGAAAACTGCCGCCGTACAATTGCTGCGACCCTTCCGGCGTCCGGGCATCGGCGACCACCTCGACGACCCCGCTCATCTCCAATTCCGTCAGCACCGGATCGACGCTCGCAATCGCATCGATCTCGCCGCGCCGTGCGGCCGCGATGGCGGCGCCGCCCTGGCCAATCCCGATGGCCTGCGCCGCATCCGGCTTGAATCCGCCGAGGATGAGCTGATGCATGACGAAAAAGTGCGTGGCGGAACCAGGCGCGGTGACGCCGATCTTCTTGCCCACGAGATCAGCGGCCGAACGGTAACGCGGAATCTTCGACTTCAGGACCCCGAGGCCCATGTCGGCGTAAGCTCCCTGCAGCACGAAGGCTTTCAGGGAAATGTTCTTCGCCTTCATCTGGATCGTGTGCTCGTACGCACCGGACGTGATGTCCGCCGATCCACCGACCAGCGCCTGCAGAGATTTCGCACCGCCGGCGAAATCACTGAACTCGATGTCGAGTCCCTCGTCCTTGAAATAGCCGAGTCCCTCCGCCACGGACACGGGCAGGTAGAAGAATCCCACCTTCCCGCCGATCGCCAGGCGGATGCGCGGCTTTTCCAGACCGGCGGCCGACGCGGCACGCACCGGGGTGACCGCGGCGGCCAGCAGGAGAGTAAGCGCGGTGAGGGCACCGGCCTGGAGAATGCGGATCAAAAAGCGACTCACGGGGTGGAAGGGGTTGCGGCCGCGGGTGCGGCTGGCACGGAAGGAAATGACCAACGCACAGGCTGGCAACGGTATTGCCAGCCCCAAGACGCTTCAAATGCCCGGGGGAATTCATACCACCAAGCATCGCGCACGATGCTGTTCTTCCCTCCCCCGCCCGCATCGTTGCCTCTTTGGGCTGGTGGACGGTCCCTGCCCTCGCCCAAGCTGAGGGTTCGCACCCGCGAACCCCTCGCATCGGAGCCTCGCTGTCCGACCGTGACTTTCCCCGCCGCTATTTGAGACCCGCACAGCCATCACGGCGTCTTTCCCAAAAATTGTGAGTACCACTAACAGCACCACCCCTCCCGCCGCCGTCGCTCCGCCCAATTTCCGCGCCTGGCTCGTGGTCGGGCTGCTCGCTGTGGTCGGCTGTCTCAATTACCTCGACCGCGTCATGCTGACGACGATGCGCACGTCGCTCGTCGAGGCGATCCCGATGACGGATGCGCAGTTTGGACTGCTCACCTCGGTGTTTCTCTGGGTTTATGCGGTCATCAGCCCGATCGGAGGATATCTCTCTGATCGGACCAGCCGCGCGAAGGTCGTCCTCGGCAGCCTGTTCCTCTGGTCGGCGGTGACTTGGATGACCGCGCACGCCACCACCTTCAACGAACTGCTCCTCACCCGTGTCCTCATGGGGGCCAGCGAGGCGTGCTATCTACCCGCCGCTCTGGCCCTGATTGCGGATTATCACCGCGGTCCCACCCGCTCGCTCGCCACCGGCATTCACATGATCGGCATTTCGGTGGGCCAGGGACTGGGCGGCCTCGGGGGTGTGCTGGCCGAGCGCCACGATTGGACCTATGCGTTTCGCCTCTTCGGCATCGTCGGCATTGTCTACAGCGTCCTCCTCGTTTCGACCCTCCGCGATCGCCCCACCACCCCGGAGGAACGCGAGCAGAACGCCAAGTTCCGGGTCCGTTTCGGCGAGGCTGTGACCAGCCTGTTCAGTTCCCGATCGTACATCATCGCCCTCGCGTTCTGGGGGCTCGCCGCGGTCGGCGGCTGGGCCGTGCTGGGCTGGCTTCCCACGCTCCTCGGCGAGAAATTCCATCTGACGCAGGGCACCGCCGGCATGTCGGCGACCGGCTACCTGCAACCCGCCACGTGGATCGGCCTCATCGTCGGCGGCATGTGGTCCGACTACGCCAGCCGGCGCAATCCCCGCGGCCGCCTGCTCGTGACCATCTGCGGTCTGGGCATCGCCGCCCCCGCCATTTTCCTCGGCGTCAACGCCACCACGTTCGGCATGGCGATGGCGGGATTCATGATCTGGTCGTTCGGCGTCGCCTTCGTGAACTCGAACATGATGCCGATCCTCTGCCTCATCGCCCACGAGCGCTACCGCGCCACCGGCTACGGCATCCTGAATCTCTGCTCGTGCCTGATCGGCGGCGTTACCATCTACCTCGGCGGCGCGCTGCGCGACGCCAAGATCCCGGTCGAGCGCATCTTCGACGCCTCCGTCTACATCATCCTGATCTGCTGCGTGCTGCTCTACTTGATCAAGCCGGCGCCGGCCGTGGTGAATCCGAAGCCCTGATTTCGC
>CANJCM010000066.1 GCA_947472765.1 Opitutia bacterium | reverse complement strand
AGGTCATCTCGAGGCCGCGCATCGTGCCGGTCGAGGACGAGAACTTGTCCTGTTCGATGCCCATGCGGTGCAGCATCGAGAGGAGCAGGTTCGTCAGCGGATAATTGCGGTTGTGCTCGCGGTCGAACCCGAGGTGCTGGCCGTGCTTGAAGCCGCCGCCGGCGAACAGGATCGGCTGGTTGAAGCAGGTGTGCTGGTTGGCATCACCGAAGTTCGAACCATAGAGGACCATCGTGCGGTCGAGGAGCGTCTCTTCGCCTTCGGTGACCGACTTCATGTCACCGTAGAGCTTCGCCAGGCACTTCATGTGGCCGACGTCGAGCGCCCTGAGCTGGGTCAGCTTGTCGTCCGCTTTGCCGTGGTGAGAGAGGTTGTGGTACGTCTCGGTGATCGAGGTGTCGGTGATGCCTTCGACGACCGGAGTTGAAACGGAGTCCAACATCAGCGTCACGGCGCGGGTCGAGTCGGTCTGGAAGGCGAGCTTCGCCAGATCGTACATGACCTTCACCTTTTCCATGTAGGCCGCGGGGCTCGCGGGATCGATCGGGGTCTTCGCATCAACCTTCGGCTTCGGCTTGCGCTCCCAGCCTTGGGAAGCCTGGAGGCGGCTCTCGAGGTCACGGACGCTCGTGAAGTACTGGTCGAGACGGTCGCGGTCCTGGGTGCCGAGGCCGCGTTGCAGGCTCTTCGCCTGGGTCGCGACGGTGTCGAGGATGCTCCGGCCGGTGTCGAGTTTCAGGATCTGGGCATCGACCTCTTCCTGGGTGCCCTGGAGGAAGAGCTGCTTGAAGACCTCGGAGGCCTTGTCTTCCGGCGGAATCGCAACGCCGGTGCCGGTGCAGGAAAGACTGCGGCTGCGGGTGTTGACCGAGAGGGTCAGGGAGGGGAAGCGGGTCAGGATGCCGATGCGTTCCGCGACGAACTGGTCGAGCGAGATCGTGTTGCGGAAGGAGCCGGAGCCCGGGTGCGGGGCCGCGGTGATGAAGCAGACGTCCGCCGGGTGACCGCCGTCGACGTTCGGGTAGGACACGCCGGAGAACACGGTGAAGTCCTTCCGGTGCTCCTGAAGGAGCTCGAGGTACGGGGACGGCTTGTAATCCTTGTCCGAACCCTCGGGGAAGAAGTTACGGGGCAGCAGGCCGAGATTGTTGTTGATCGCGAACATCCGGCGCGGCTTCGCGTTCGGCGACAGCGGCGAACCTTCTGCGGCGGCCTTCGCAAACGACGGCATCATCGTGTCGAGGAACGGCAGCGACAGCGCGATTCCCGTCCCACGCAAAAAGTGCCGCCGGGACAACGGCTGCCGGGTCGAGATGAAGGGTCCGTACACAGGGGGGGTCTTTTTCATGGGATGGGTTTTTTGGCGGCTCGGGTTCGGTGCGTGCGGACGAGGCCGCGTGCGGTTGAATTCGAAAAGGGACGGGAGAAATCCGGGGCGGGTGGACAACTAAAGAGACCGTAAGGAAAGTGACTCAATCATACGGCGCAAGCACGTTAAACTTTGAGAGCTGATTATTCAAGTGCCGGGAGCCAATCGCGCGCAGATTTTTTGCCTCCTGACTCGGGTCAGTAATCGCGAGCGCGAGGCGCCCGTCGAGCGGGTTCGACCAGCCTCAAATCATTCACGTGATTTCCAAACCCCTCATGGTGCCGGTCGACGAAGAGAAGCGGTCCGCCTCGATTCCCATCCGCTGTAGCATGGTCACAAAGAGATTCGTCAGCGGATAGTTCCGCTCGGTGTCGAAGGCGAGATGCTGGCCGTGCTTGAAGCCGCCGCCGGCCAGCACGACTGGCATGTTGCTGGTGACGTGGGCGTTAGCGTCACCGAAGTTCGAGCCGTAGTAAATCATCGTGCGGTCGAGGAGAGAGTCCTCGCCCTCGCTCACGCCCTTGAAGTCGCCAAACATCTTCGCGAGCAGCCGCATGTGGCCGAAATCCAAAGCCCGAAGCTGGGCAAGCTTGTCGTCCGACTTTCCGTGGTGGGAGAGGTTGTGGTAGCCCTCGGTGATCGCGACGTCGGCAATCCCCTCGACGACCGGCGTGGCGACGCTGTCGAGCATGAGCGTGATCGCGCGGGTGGAATCGGTCTGGAACGCGAGCTTCGCGAGATCGTACATGACCTTCACCTTATCCATGTAGGCCGCCGGGCTGCCGGGATCGACCGGGATGGGGGCATCGACCTTCGGCTTCGGTTTGCGCTCCCAGCCTTGCGAGGCCTGAAGCTGCGTCTCGAGTTCGCGCACGCTCGTGAAGTATTGCTCGATCCGGTCCTTGTCCTTGCGGCCGAGTCCGAGTTGGAGGTCCTTGGCCTGGCCAGCCACCACGTCGAGGATGCTGCGACCCGCCTCGAGTTTCAAAATCTGGGCATCGACTTCCGCGGGCGTGCCTTGGAGGAACAACTGCTTGAAGACATCGGACGCCTTGTCTTCCGGTGGAATCGCGACGCCGGTGCCGGTGCACGAGAGGCTGCGGCTGCGGGTGTTGACCGCGAGCGTGAGGGAGGGAAAGCGGGTCTGGAGGCCGATGCGCTCGGCGATGAACTGATCGAGCGAGATCGTATTGCGGAACGAGCCACTGCCGGGATGCGGCGCGCCCGTGATGAAGCAGACATCCGCCGGGTGCCCGCCATCAACATTCGGATACGACACGCCGCTGAAGACGGTGAAGTCCTTCCGGTGATCCTGCAGAACCTTGAGGTACGGCGAGGGGACGTAGTCGCCGCCGGCACCGGCGGGGAAGAAGTTCTTCGGCAGCAGTCCGAGATTGTTGCAGATTGCGAACATCCGGCGCGGCCTCGCCCCGGGGACCAGGGGCGACGAGGACTCGGCGGCCCGGCCCAGCCGCGGCAGCATCGTGTCGAGCAACGGCAGCGAAAGCGCGATGCCGGCACCGCGCAGAAAATGCCGGCGTGACAGCGGGCGCCGCGTGGCGAGGTACGGACCCGAGGCAACGGAGGACGGGGACTTGATATTCATGCGGGGCGAACGCTTGGCTCGCAGAGGGGGCGGCGACCGAGCCGCGTCAAGATAGGCCCGGACGGCACCCGGTCAACTGCACGCACGCGCGATCGCCGACGCATCCGCTTGCGCACCCGGGGCCGAAGGCGCTAGCGAGAACGGAGTCATGCGCGCGAACACCAGCCAGAATCGATCCGTGGCGACCTCGTTCCTCAAGGGACTCGACCTCATGACCGTCCTGGCGCGACGTCCGGAGGGGCTCACGATGCCTGCTCTCGTTTCCCGGCTCAATCAGCCCCGCACCTCCATCCTGCGGATGCTGCAGACGCTCGAACTGTACGGGCTCGCGATGCGAAGCAAAGGCATCTGGCGGTCCACCGATCGGTTTCACGAATGGTGCAGCCGCGACACGTACAGCGAGATCAAGCGCCACTACCATGAGTCGATTCGGGCCATTGCGGCCGAAGTGCAGGAACTTGTGGAGATGGGGGTGAGCGAGGGCGAAGGCGTCCGGTTCATCGATTGGGTCCAGGCCGATCACGCCGTGACGATCGATCCGTTGAAGAGTTCGCTCTATCCGCTGCATCGAACCGCGACCGGGAAACTGCTCCTGTCGCAGCGGCCCGATCTCTGCACCAAGCTCGGCGATCGCCGGCTGCTCACGGAAATCGAGCAGGCCCGCACCAAGGGCATCGCGTGGAACTACCGGGAATCGGATCCGAACATCATCGCGGTCGCGGTGTGGGCCGGCCCGCCTTCGACGACCACGCCGGTCATCTGCATCAAGTGGCCGGTCTTTCGTTTCTCGGAAACGAAAGCCGCGAAAGCGCTCGCGACGATTCGTCGCGTGCTTGCGCGCCTGTAGCGCGAAATGTAGGGCCGGCGCTCGCGCCGGGCCGCTTCAGAACGCTCTTCCTTTTCGTCTTCCGCGGCACGCCGCAAGCGGCGGCCCTACACCTGACGCCGCCCCTCAGACCGCCCCGGTCCGCGCGAACACCCGCGCGACCGCGGCGCGAAATTCTCCCGTGGCAAATGGCTTGGAGAGGCACGCCAGGTCGTGCTCGCGCAGGAAATTCTGGAAGGTGTCGTTGACGACGTCACCCGTCATGAAGAGTACGCGCGCCGCCGCCTCGGGCCGGACGCGCAGCAGGTGCTCGTAGAGCCGCACTCCGTTCAACCCGGGCATCTTCCAATCGGAGATGATCACGTCGAAGCGGCCTTGCGAAATCAGGTCCAGCGCGGGCTGGCCGCCGAGTGCCGTTTCGACCACGTGTCCCTCGGCGCGCAGCAGTTCGCCAGCGAGTTCGAGGATCCACTGTTCGTCGTCGATCACGAGGACGGTCCTGCCGGACGCCGGCCGAGGCGCACTCGGGAACGGCGATGCGGAACCGTTCCGCCGATCCACCGCACTGACGACTGCGTCCTCGCCCGCCACGGGCAGTTCGATCGCAAACGTCGCGCCCTGGCCGAGCTCGCTGCGGGCCGCGATGCTCCCGCCGTGTTCCTGAATAATTCCGTAACACAGGCTCAGGCCGAGGCCGGTCCCCTTCCCCACCGGCTTGGTGGTGAAGAACGGATCGAAAATTCGCGCGAGGTGTTCGGGCCGGATGCCCGGCCCGTTGTCCTCGAACTCGATCATCACCCGACCGGCGTTCTCCCGCGTGCGAATCACAATCCGGCCCCGGCGTTCACAGGGTTCCATCGCCTGGCGCGCGTTGCTGAGAATATTGACGAACACCTGCTGAAGCTGATGCGGATCCGCGAGCAGCGACGGCAGCCGGGGCGCCAGCTCACGCACGATCGCGACGTCGCTCGTCCGTAGATCGTACGCCATGATCTCCAGCAACTCGTCGAGGAGGGTGTGCAGGTCGACGCGCTTGCGCTCGGGGGCGTCCTGGCGCGCGAAACTCAGGAGACTGTGCACGATTTTGTGACAGCGATGCGCGCTCTTCGCAATGCGGTCGAGGTACGAGCGCGTCTTCTCGTCGGTCGGCATGCCCTGCAGCAGCTCGGAAAATCCGACGACGGCGGTCAGCGGGTTATTGAGTTCGTGCGCCACGCCGGCGACGAACTGGCCGACGGCCGAAAGTTTTTCGCTCTGGATGAGCTGCTCCTGCGTCGTGCGCACCTGTTGCATCGCCGTCTTGAGTTCGGACCGCGACGAATGGAGATTCGTCGTCATGCGATTGAACGCCTCGGAAAGATCGCCGCATTCGTCGTTGGAGAAGCGATCGATGCGCCGCGAGAAATCGCCGCGGCCGACGGCCTCGGCGTTGTCCCGCAGATCGACGAGCGGCGAGGTGATCCGCCGGACAAAGAACCAAACAATCCCGCCCGCCACGAGAATACCCAGCAGGCTAAGTTCAAGCAGGGTCCGACGGGTGCGTTCGAACGCCTGGAGCCGCTGTTCGACGGACGAAAGCAGGACATAGCGCACGGTCCCGGCCTTGGGCGCCTCGCTGAACGAGCCGGTAACCGGAAGGTAGCGTTCGCCTCCGACCTGCAGAAGGCTCCTCCGAAGGTCAGTCGCCTGGCCGGTGATCAGCGGCCGGGTAAGCTGGGACAGCAGCGATTCATCCCGCCGCGCCGCCGACAAGGTGGCCGCGCCCACTTTGTCACCGGCCAGTACGACGATCTCCGAGCCGGCGGGCTGGATGTTCTCCAGCGCCGCGTCGCTGATGTGGATGCCGAACACGAGCACGCCTTTGAGGCCGTCCGGCGGCGCGACGGGAATCGCGACCACGTGATAAACTCCGCCGAGGATGGCCACCGTGCCGGTGCGTTCCGCGCCTTCCATCGCCGAGTGGATGAATTCCTCCACTCCGGCGGCGAAAGCCTCGGGCGTGATGGAGGCTTCGCTCCGCCGCGCGCCGCGGACCTCGCCGTCGACCGTCACGAACAGCGCGAACTCCGTGTCGTCGCCGGACTCATCGAGCACGTCGCGCTTCAAATAACCCTGCATGGTCGGCGCATCTCCGAGCCGGACGATGGTGAGAAACCGCGGCTCGTTAACGCCGGTGCGGTAGCGGGCGGCCAGGGCGTTCGTCCGGATGCCCAGCGAACGCACGAACGAGTCGCGGGCGACCGAGAGTGCGAGTTGCGCGTCGATCTCCATCTGCCGCCGGATCTGCGCGTCGACCAGCCACAGGGTGATCGCCGGCAAGGTCACGAGCGCCACCAGCACGACGGCCATCACCTTGACCTCGAAGCTCAGGCGGAAAGCCCGGCGCGGCGCACTCATGTCAACGCTTGGGCAGGTCGCCCACTCCCAAAGCCAAATCGACCCTCACTTCGCCGTCCGCCGGCACCGTGACCTCGACCACCCGGGCCGGCAGCCGTTCATGCCAGCCCTTCAACCGGTAGGTGCCGGCCGGCACGCCTCGGATCACGAAACGTCCCTTCTCGTCCGCGGCCGCGAAGAACGGACTGGGCAGCACGAGAATGATGCAGTGCATTTTCGTGTGAATGGCGCAGAACACATCCACCTTGCCCACCTTGCTGAAGACCATCTCCGGCACGCGCTCCTTCTTGTAGTAACCAAGGTCGAATTCGTTGCCGTCCGACGTGGAGAAGACGTTGTGGAAAATGTCGTCCTCGTTCGGCCAGCGCACCGCCGTTCCCACGACAATCGGCAGGACGTGCGGCTCGAAGTTGGCATCCTTCTGCGTCGTCTTCACCGTCCGCTGCGTGCCGGCAGCCGGCGCCGCCTCAGGCATCGCCTGGTCGATGTAGACCACGAAGTCCCGCAGCTTGTCGTAGTCGATCTTCTCGACGTACTTGTACCGGCGGCTGTCGTACGCCCCGCCCCCACCCCCGCCCTCCGGACTAGCCGGCGGCGGCACCCCGCGAATCGTGCCACTGATCGTGCCGGCGCGGCCGAACGGCACGGCCAGCACAACGAGCAGAAGGAAAGTGAGGAGCGATGATTTCATGCACCGGGCTAGAACTTCACCGCCAGTTCGCTGCCGAAGAAGTTCTCGTGATCGCGGGTGGCGCCGGTGGTCATCCGGCCGGACTCCGAGGCATACTCGACTTTCAGCACGACCGGGGCCGACAGGCGGTATCCGAGCCCAAGACTCAACCGCTGCAGGCCCGTGGTGAGCACCGGACGGAAGAAGAACGCGCCCATCCTGCCCCAACCGGCGAGCGGGTAGCCGCCGGGGGCGGCAATCTCCGAGTAACGCGCCGCCGCGAACCAGCCGTCGGCAAAGTCCTGCACGACTTCCACATGGCCGTACCGCATTTGCCGGGCGTTGTTGGCGAGCCGGTCATTGTCGTCGAAACGCGCCTCGCCCCAGCTCACCCCGAGGTGGCCGGTCTTCCAGCGGCCGACCGCATCGGCCTGACGGAGATTCGCCCAGAACGTCGTCGTGCTCGCAGCCGGGCCGAGCGCGCGGAAGAAGCCGTTCGCGAACCAGACTTCCGAAAGGTTGTCGCCCACCACATCGAGGTTGCCGGTGCGCATCGCGCTTGCGCTCAGGTGCAGCCACGGCACCGGACTCCAGCCGACGCGCGCCGTCACCGACTTGTCCGAGGTCGCATCGCGCAGCCGGCTGACGCCGCCGTTCTGCGCCGCCACGACATAGTTGAACGGTCCCGCCCGGCCATAAATTTCCACGCCTTCGTCGACGCCCCAGATATCACTCAGGCTGTGGGAAATAAGCGGGTTCGAAACGGGACTGCGGACGAGGTACTCCTCGCCGAACGGGATGTTGACGCGACCGACGCGCACATTGAGCAGGCCGGGTTGCCCCACGCCGCCGAGGACGTCCTCAAAGTCCACATACAGCTCACCGAGCTCGAACGCTTCGACGTTCGTGTCGCGCGGGAGCAGCTTGAGTTCGGTGTAGAAATAGGTGCGCCGCGCGACCGGGGCCTCGAGGGAGATCACCGGGTCGTCCGCGCGAAAGCTGCCCGACGGAAACTGCCCCTCGCTGCCCGTCTTGAAATACGCGAAGCCGATTTCGGCCGCCACCCTGACTTCGGAACGTGCTTCGGCCTGGGCCGAGGCGCCGCGGCCGGCAGCGACCGGCGCCTGGTCCTGCAGGCTGCGCAACGCGGCCTCGTGCCGCTCGCTCGCCTTCAACACCTGCGTCATCTGGCCCGAAAGTTCCTCAATCGTGCGCTGCTGCGCCCTAACCTGCTCCTGCAAGCGGCGGTTCTCTTCGATCAGTTCCCGCACGTCCGCGTCCGAGGCCGCCCGCGCCGCCGACAGAGTCAACAGCAGGCATGCCGCCGCCCGCGCGAGGCCAGCCGGAACTGTGACACGGGGCAGCATGGAGTGTTGGAGAACGATAGATGGCACATCGCCCGGGGCTGGCAAGTGCGGCGCGGACGCTTCCCGTTTCGTCGTTGGCTACATGGATCAAGTGCCGCAAAAATTTGAGTTCGTGGCGGCGAGCGTGAGCGAGTGGCGCTTGAGTGGGCGTTGACCGGATCGGGCACGCAGAGGTCTCAGAGGTAAAGGGAGGGCGCAGGACACATCAGCTCCACTCGGTGTGCTCGGCGCTCTCGGTGGTTAACCCGGAGATTTGGACCACGGATTGCACAGAATACACCGAGTTCGAACCGTTGGGGCGTCCCCGCTTCGGTTCTCTGACTCCGAAGGCCGGTGAGACGTCGAAGTGCTCCGCTCCCGAACTCCCCGCTCTCCCTGTTCAAATCCTCGTGGACGCACCCGTGGATTCTTCGCTCCGCTCAGAATGACAAAGTATTCACCCCGTCTCCCACAGGCAGGGCCACTCCCATCGCGGGGGCCGGTCCCCGCTATTTCTTTTCGGTTCCAAGCAGGCTCACGAACTCCGCCTCGTCGATCACGGCGACACCGAGCGCCTGCGCCTTCTCAAGTTTCGAACCCGCCTCGGCGCCCGCGAGAACGTAGCTCGTCTTCTTGCTTACGCTGCCGCTGACCTTTCCGCCCGCCGCGAGAATCTTCGCCTCGGCCTCCTCGCGCTTCAGCGCAGGCAGCGTCCCCGTGAGCACGAAGGTCTTCCCGGTGAACACACCCGCGGCGAGCACGGTCCCCGCCGGATCGATCCCGAGAACCGCGAGCTTCGCCAGCAGCCGGCGACCCGGCTCGCTCGCAAAAAAATCCAGTACGCTGCCCGCGACGGCCGGGCCGACTTCCGAAGGCACACCCGCGAGAATACCCTCGGTGAGCTGGGCGATTTCCGCGTCGATCGCAGTCCGGCGCGACTTTCGCCGCTCGCGCTCCGCGTCGTCCTTGGGCGGATTCTTTTTCGAATTGGGACTTTCCCGATCCTTCTCGTCCTCCAATTCGGCGCGCTTGAGCACGGCGTGCAGCAGCGGCGAATCGGCCAGCGCGGCGAAATTGCGGTGCCGCCGCCCGAGCTCACGCGCGGTCGTTTCGCCGACCTCGGGCACGCTCAGCGCGTAGACCCAGCGCTCGAGCGGCAACGTGCGGGCGACCTCGCGGGCCGCGACGATCTTGGTCGCGTTCTTCTCGCCGAAGATCCGCGGCTCCTCGGCCGTGCCCAGATTGAGCGTCGCCAACGTCGCCAGCGGCACGTCGTAGAGGTCCGGTGGGTCGCGCACGAGGTCGAGCTCCACGAGCTTCGCGGAAACGATGTCGCCGACGCCATCGATCGCTAGGGCGCGACGGCTGCAGAAAAATACGAGCCGCCCGACACGCTGGGCCGCGCAGTCGTAGTTCTGACACTTCCAGGCCACGCCTTCGCCACCCTCCGCGGCGACCTCAACGCGTGCAATCCGCCCGTGGCAGACCGGACAACTCCCGCCGACGGCCTTCACGAGATCAAAGGGCTCCGCGCCCGGCGGGCGCTCCTCGGAAAACGAGCGCAGCACCGCGGGAATGACTTCACCGGCGCGCTCGATCTCCACGAGGTCGCCGATGCGGATGTCCTTCCGGCGGATCTCCTCCTCGTTGTGGAGCGTCGCCCGGCTGATGGTGCTGAGCGAAAGAAACACGGGTTCCAATTCGGCCACGGGACTAAGTATGCCGGTCTTGCCGACCTGAATCGTGATCGCCTTCAGTCGGGTCCGGGCGGTGTCCGGCTTGTACTTGTACGCGATGGCCCAGCGCGGCGCCTTGTCGGTCGCGCCCGCATTCCGCTGCTGCTCGAACGCATCGAGTTTCACCACCGCGCCATCGGTCCCGTAGGCAAAGGTGCGCCGCCGCTCGTCCAATTCGCCAATCGCCGCCCACGCTGCGTCGATGCCGCGCACGGCCCAGAGTTTCTCGACCACCGGCAGGCCCCAGGCCTCGAGCCGCTCGTGCAAATCCGTCTGGGAACTCGCGACCTCGGGTTCGCAGTAACCCAGCCCGTAGAGGACGATGTCGAGTTTGCGACGCGCGACTTCCGCGGGATCGAGCAGCTTGATGGTGCCGGCCGCGACGTTGCGGGGATTGGCGTACAACTCCTCGCCGGCCGCGGCGCGCTCCGCGTTGATCCGATCGAACTCGGCCACGGTCAGATAAATCTCGCCGCGAATTTCGACCACGCGCGGCGCCGGGCCGCGGAGCGATTTCGGCAGGCTGTGGATCGTGAGGACGTTCGCGGTGATGTCGTCGCCGCGGTCGCCGCGTCCGCGGGTCACGGCGCGGACGAACCGGCCCTGCTCGTAAGTGAGGCTGACCGCGAGGCCATCGATCTTGGGTTCGACCGTGTAACGCAAATCCTCGGTGTCGAGGAGGCGGACGAGTCGGGCGTGAAAGCCGCGGAGCTCGGCCTCGTTGTAGGTGTTGTCGAGGCTGAGCATCTTCTGGCGGTGCTCGACTTCGCGGAAACCCTGCACGCGATCGTCGCCCACGCGTTGCGTCGGAGAGTCAGCCGCGGCGAACTGCGGCCAGCGCTTCTCGAGGTCGGCCAACTCCGCCTTGAGGACATCGTACTCGAAGTCGGAAATCTCCGGCGCCGCGCGGCGGTAATAGCGCTCATCGTGCGCCGCCACTTCGGAGCGCAACTCGGCGATTCGCTTGCTGGCCTGGGCCGGGGACATCGCGCGAGTTTCAACGGCCTGTCGCTCCCAGTCCAGTCTGGGGCCGGCGAATTCGCCGGCCCAAGCGGAATTCGAGCCACTGCCGGTACCGCGGCCAGCCTTGGTAAGTGATCACGCCGACCGCCGCCCCCAGCGTATCGGCGACCCAGTCCATCACATCGGATTGCCGCATTGGCACAAAGCTCTGGTGCCACTCGTCCACCGCCCCATAGGCCGAGGCGGCAAACAAGGCCCAAAACGCCGCCTTCCATCCGCGGCCAAGCCGGCACGTCGCCGTGGCGAGCAGTCCGAAGGCCGCAAAGTGGACGACTTTGTCTCCTCCCTCCGGCATGGGTCCGGTGCCTAACGAGGAGCGGCTCGAGGCGAGAAAAATGGTCGCGGCAAAGAGCAGCGGGAACATCGGTCGCCACCACCGGGATTCAGCGGGGGCCACCGCTGCATCCGAGCTCGGATTTATAGATTGGCCCGGCAATTCAGGAGCAGCGTCCATCGGTAAGCCGACCACTGCGACAGCGGCGTCGTTCCCGCGCAAGACGGCAGGACGCGATGAACCTGAATGGCCCGGGCGCCTGAACAGGAGACGAGCCGAGAAGGACCGAGATCCGACCAAGGCATTTGGACAGGATTAACAGGATGGGCAGGATAAAATCTCCGCGACTCCGCGGCTCCGCGTGAGAGGTTCAGCCGGAACTTGGATGGTCCTTGGATCGCCTTCTGTGCGATCGATTGGGTGGCCTGCGCACGAGATGCGGACCGCGAGCATGGTTCGAACCTCGGAGCGCCTCGGACTGTCTCTGGGTTCCAAACCAAGGCTACTTGTTCAGGAACAGTTCACTCTGAATCAAGGCATGCACGAGACTGCGCACGCCGTATTCCGTGACCTTGGTGCGCTGCACGATCTGTTCGAGGGCGGCGCGATCGCCGAAGCGCTCCGGTGCGCCGGTGGCGTAGACGAGAAGCTGCCGGGCCAGATTGCGTGCGAGTTGGGCCTCGTCCTTCAACAAGAGGGATTTCAATTCGCGCACATCCGCGAACGCCCGCCCATCGGGCAGCTGGCCACCCGGCTCGACCGGGAGCGTGAGACGAAACCCCAGGGGCGAGCCGTTCTTGCCAAAACGGCCAAAGGTGTCGGGCAGCTCCGTCCCCGGCTCGCTGCGATAGCGATCACGCCACCCGCCCAACACGTCGAAGCTTTCGAGCGCGAAGCCCGCGGGGTCGATCTTGCGGTGACAGCTCGCGCAGCTTTCGTCGGCCCGGTGTTTGTCGAGCTGCTGGCGAATCGTGACCGCACCACGGAGATCGGGTTCGACGGCCGGAACCGCGGCGGGCGGCGGCGGCAGGGGCAGCGCGAGGATGCGCTCCACGATCCATTTGCCGCGCAGCACCGGAGAGGTCGTGGTGCCATTCGCGGTTACTTTGAGAACACTCGCCTGAGTAAGGAAGCCGCCCCGCGGGCTGGCCGGAGGCAGGGTCACGCGCCGCATCGCCACGCCGTTCACGTCCGGAACCCCATAGTGCGCCGCGAGACGCTCGTTCAGCCAGGTGAAGTCTGAATCCACGATCTGGCGGGCGGGCAGATCGCGCTGCAGGAGGTCGCGGAAGTAGGCGCGGGTCTCGTCCACCGCGGCCTCGGTGAGCGCATCGTCGAGATAGTAGTCGGCGTAAAGCGTCTCCGACGGCGTCGAGTCGTTCATCTTTCGCAGGTCGAGCCAGTAATCGAGAAACGCCTCGATGAACCGATCCGCCTTGGGGTCGGCCAGCATCCGGTCGGTTTCGGCGCGGAGCACATCGGGCCGGCGGAGCTCGCCCCGCGCCGCGCGCTGGCGCAGCAAATCGTCCGGCGTGGAATTCCACAGGAAAAGGGCCAGTCGCGTCGCCAGGGCGTAATCGTCCAGCGGGCCCGGTGCCGCATCGACAAACACGAAATCCGGCGAGGCCAGCACGGCCGTGTACGTCGCGCGCAGGGCGCTGGCGAAGCCGCCCTCCGCCGTGAGCCGCTGCTGGAACAGCGTCAGGTAGCGCTGCACTTCCGTTTCCGCCACGGGCCGGCGAAACGCCCGGTCCATGAATCCGCGGAGCAAGCGTTCACCGTCCGCCAGTGGATTCGAAGATTCGACGTCGACCATGACTGACTTCGCCGGCTGAGCGCCGCGGCCGCCGCCGCCACCCCGCCCGGGGGCGACCGGGTTGATCACCCGAACCACCACGCCATGGGCATCGGGCGTCACAGTCTTCATCGGTCGATCGCCGAACAGCAGACGGTAGCCGGCGCGCGAGGCCTCGTCGTACAACGGGCCCTCGACTTCGATCCAGCGAAAGGCGACGGCGGGAATGCCATCCCGGCGCGCGAGCGGATTGGTCCACCCGAGGGCGCCCGCCGGACGGCTGCGGAAGAGTCGCACCGCGTCCGTAACCACCGTCTGTCCTCCCTGCAGCCAGACAGGGTCGAGCTCATGCACCGCCGGCTCCGGGGTGAGATCGAACTCGCCCAGCCGCACACCGGTCCCTCCCCGGGAATAGACATGGATGGGTTCATCGCGCCGGCCCGCAAAAACGTAATCGTAGTTGGCCGAATGCCACTCGCCTTCGACGGGGCGCACCAGCACCGGCTCCACGCCCTCGATCCCGGGTCCGCGACCGCCGCCAACCTCGAGCGTATAGCCGTTGAAGCGGAGCCGGTACCGACCGGTCACCGGCGCACGAAAACTCTGCCAGGCCGTCGGGAACGCCTCATAGTCGCTCGCGGTCCAGCCCACCCCCTCGAGTTCGCGCGTGGCCGGATCGCTGGCGCCGACCGTGACCGGAACCTTGCCCCGGCGGACCTCCGGCTGGCTGCTCCGGCCCAGCACGGGAAACTTCAGCCGGCCCGTGCGCTGCACGCCCATGAAATTCGTGAGCCCGGGCGTCTCACGGGCATAGAAGCGCTGCGTCTTCGTCTCCGGTCGGACATACTCCACGCTCATGACCGCGCTGATCGCGCTTTCCGCGGCGTCGAGGTATTGCTTCAGGTGGACGAAGGAGATGCCGAGGGCTTCGCTCGATTTGTTGAACCGGCTGGCTTCGCCGTCCTCGGGCAGGCTGGCCTTCACCTCGAGCCAGGGCGCCTGAAACAAATCCCGCAGGGCGTTTTCGTATTCGCTGCGATTCAGCCGGCGTTGCCGTGCGCGGCCCTCGCGAGCGACCATCTGGCGATCCACGGTTTCCAGCGACGAGCCCAGCGCCCGGACGAATGAGCTCACCTCCGCCGCAGCGGGACGCTTCTTCTCTTTCGGCGGCATCTCGCCCGCCTGAATGCGATCATGCACCTTGGCCCAGACTAGAAAATTTTCCGCCGCGGTGGGCTCGAATTTCAAGGTCGTCAAATCGAGCCCCCCTTCCTTGTCCACGTCGTTGTGGCAGCTCGAACAATAGCGGTCGGTGAAGCTGGCCAGCGTGTCAGCCGTCGCGAGCGCCGTAGCCGCCCGCAGCGACGGGAGGCCGCCGAGGAATAGCGCACCCAACGACCCGCCGATCAGGCGAACGCGCCTGGCAGCGACGCGGGCGTCCCCGCCGATGGAGCAAAATGCGTCGAACACGTGGGGGATCTTCATGGGGTAAGAACGACCGCAAGGACGGCCCTCGGAGGCCACCCGGTCAAAGGAAATGCTCGGACTCGGAAAGCAATCCATGGAGGGACGGTGCCCCCACCGTCCATGGCTATCCACTTCCCCAGCCCGGAGAACGAGAACGATTACGAGAACGAGCCCGACCGCTTACGGATTGCCCCTCGAAGTTCTCCACGCACGGGAACGCTCAACGCTGAACTCTCAACGCGGAACGCCGAAGTGGAAGGCCGGCCCTGGCGACTTGAGGGCACTCGAACCGCAGACCGTCACTTGGGCGTTCCGCGTTGAACGTTGGGCGTTGAGCGTTGCTCGAAACCAACGCGGGCGCCCTGCCCTGCCCGCCTCCCGCCCACGCCAAACTCCACGCGGGGTCGCCGCGGGCCCGCCGCGGGGTCTGCGCGGGGTTTACAGCTTCGAACCAGGAAGGAGGTCCGAACCACCCTAACGCCGACTCCCTAAGAGCCGACCGTAGGACGTCATAACGAGAATCGAGAATTTCCGCTGAACTCAGCGTGGCGACGCAGTCGTGGTGAGCTCAGGCCTGAACACCTCCAAGCCTAACACCTCAGGCTTTACCTTTTACCTCGAGCGCGCGCAAAAGTTCGGCCGCTGCTGGAGCGCGGCCGAGTCGGAGGTTGCCAACGTGTTTGCTGACGTAGACGTGGCTGCCCATGTCGAGTTCCGCTGCGAGCCAGCGGTTTGAGACATCGGTGGTGGCCTTGAGATGGGCGGCCACCGCGACCTTCCACGGGGCGGACTTGAGCGGGCATTGGCGTTGCGCGACCGCCACGCGGTCGCGCGCAGCCTGCAGTGCTTCGTACCAGGCATTGCGACCCGCTCTTATCCGCCCCGCCACGGCGGATCTGCCCCGTTTAAGGGTGATCGAACGCCCGGTGCTTAGCCGGAGGTAAAAGGTAAAGCCTGAGGTGTTCGGCTGGCCTCCTCGCCCCCATCAAGAGCCGCTCGATCCAAACCCCAATCCTTTCCACAGAAGTCGAACCAAGGAAGACCAAGCGAATCGCCGCTGCGGCCTGCGCCCGAGACGCGAACAGGATGTTCTGCCGCACATATGCGCTTGACGCACATAACCGATGGCTCGAGCGTGACGGCATGATTCAGGACTTCGCCTGTGCGGAGACGGAGCGGATTCACGCGGGTGAAGTTTCGCGCCGCTTCCCGCCGGCGATGCAGAATGTGGCGCGCCGGAAGTTGCGGCAGTTGGACGCTGCGACCGGCCTGGACTTTCTGCGGATCCCGCCGGGCAACCGGCTGGAGGCGCTAAACGGATCCCGGGCCGGGCAGCACTCGATTCGGGTCAATGACCAGTATCGCCTCTGTTTTGTCTGGGACGGCGAGCATGCGCGCGCCGTCGAGATTATCGATTACCATTAAGCTAATTCCCTCCATGAAGACGAACCGACTGCCGAACATCCACCCGGGCGAAATCCTGCTGCACGACTTCCTTGAGCCGATGGGCATCACGCGTTACCGACTGGCGAAGGCAACGGGCATCCCCCAAGCTCAGGTCTTGCGCATCTGTGCGGGCACGCGGGCAATCACAGTGGAGACGGCCGTTCGGCTGGGCGTGTTTTTTGGCGTGGACGCGCGGAACTGGCTGAATTTGCAGCGAGCGTATGACCTGGAGGAGTTCGAGCGCACGCGCGGAGCGAAAGTGCGCAAAACCGTGGAGAAGTGGGCAGCGTGAAAACGAAATTCTGCCGGAGCTCCCGGTAGAAAGTCAGGACGCGACAACTTAATTTTCTGAAAGGATCGATGCGGATGAGCGGCAAAGCCGATGTTGCCGGGTGATATGTCCGCTCCGACCTTGGATTGCGTTCTGTGAGATCGATCGGGTGACGCACGTCCGTTCGGCTCGATTCGGTGCACTGGGTGCCATCCGTGGTCCAAGGCTCCGGTGTTTAACCACAGAGTGCACAGATCGCACGGAGTGAAATTGGAACGCCGACTCCTTCTCGCCCACATCAAGAGCCGCTCGAGCCAAACCCTAATCCGTTCCACAGAAGTCGAACCAAGGAAGAGCAAAGCGACCAAGGCAGTGGGACAGGATGAACAGGATGGGCAGGATGGGATCTCCGCGGCTCCGCGCCTACGCGTGAAAATCCGCTCCGACCTTGGTCACCCTCGGATTGCCTTCTGTGAGATCGATGGGGTGGCACGCGAACGCCGCGGAAAACGGGTCAAGCCCGTCGAATCAGGAGTCCCGGCTGCCCCTCAAGCGCTGTGAAACGCACCGGGGAAAATGGTCGGGCTGGTGAGATTCGAACTCACGACCTCTTGCACCCCATGCAAGCGCGCTACCAGGCTACGCTACAGCCCGAACAGAAGAGGGGTCACAAAGCGTCATGCCGCGAGGGGAAGCAAGACGTTTTTCGGCCGCGCGGACGCGGCCGAAAATTTCCGATTGGCGAATGCCAATTTCCGAGTTTGGAGCCGAAGATGGAACGGCGCTCCTACGGTCGCCAAATCCGTTCTTCTGAATTCGCCAATTGGCATTCGGCCATCGGCAATCGCTAATCCCGGTCTTACCGCACCACCTGGCTCGTCACGTCCAAGCCGTCTCGTTCGAGCCGCGCCACGTTGGCTTGGGCGCGGAAGACTTTTCCGTGCGAGTCGGTGCCGTCGGCGAAGGTGAGCGTGGCGATGCCGCTCACTCGCACGGCGCGGTTGTTGATCTGGGAGAGGTTGCCGCCAGTCACGCGGACGTCGCTGGCGGCGCCGAGCTGAAGAACCGGCGTCGCGTCGTCGGCGGCGGTGAGGTCGTTGAGGAAAACCGGGCCGGTAAATTGCACGCCGGGCGCGTAGAGTCCGGTCAGGCCCGCGGTCGCGCGAAAGCCGGCGTTCGCGGTGCGGATGCCGCCGAATTTTCCGTCGGTGCTCTGGATGGCGATCGAGGCGAGATCCCCAAAGCCGTCGTACACGGCGTCGGACTTGAAGAGCGCCGCGTTGACCGCGGTCATCCGGCCCACGCTGAAGACCGTCAGGTTCGTGCTTTCGTCGGCCCCGACGATCGTGAGCCGCGCGTTCCCTTTCATGTAAGTGATGTCCTGGTTGTAAAGCGCCGGCAGCATCGGCCCGGTCGCGCCGTCGAGCTTCACGATCAGCGTGCCGGAGCCGGACATCTCCACCTGCACGATGTCACCGTCGAGATCGAGGTACGACACCCGCGTGAGCTGCCCGGGGTCGTTGCGCACCGTGGCGGTGTCACCGGTCATCAACACTTGATCGTAGATGTTGCCGTTGGGGTGCTTGATATCCGCGCCGGCTTCGCGCGCGGCGCCGGCGACCTTGGCGCCGCCGATTTCCACCGTGCCCGTCGCACCGACGGTCAGGGGCGCTGAGGCAAGGTTGCCGAGGCCGGACAGGCCACCGGCGCCACGCGTGTCGTAGGTGCCGAGCGCCGTGCAGGTCACCCGGTAAAAACCCGTCAGCGTCGTGGTCGTGAAACGCGTGGTGTCGCCGCCGCTGCTGGTCACGGCGTTGCCGCCCGCGAGCGCGGACCAGGTCGTGCCATCGGCGGAGTTCTCCACCTTGTAGGTCGCGCCCTCGACGGAGGTCCAGGTCAGTGTGCAGGAGCCACCATCCGTAGCGGCGGTGACCTTGATCGGTGACGCCTGGCTCGCGCGGACAAATTCGGTCACGGTCTCGCTGATGGCCGTGACACTTCCGCCCGTCGGGTCGCCAAAGAACCAGCGACCGACGACATTCGGAAATTTCGGCGTGCCGTCCGGCTCGATCGTCACGAAGTAGGCGTAGGTCCCGCTCGGGAACTCCGGCGTCACGCAGTAGCGGACGTTGCACTCGTTGAGATCGAAATCGACGCCCTGCGTGCGGCCGAGATCACCGAGGTAGTCGTAGTCCTCGATGAAGTGGCCGAGCGCATAGCCGGTGCCGACCGCGGGTCCCTGCACCGACGCGGCGAGCGTCGCGCTGCGACCCTGCGCCCGCGTCGCCCAGGTCGGGAGCGTGGTTCGGCCGGTGGCGGTGAGATTCGTGGTGCCGTTCGCGCCGTCGCGCAGGACATAGCCGGACGTCATGCGACGCACGCCGCTTTTGGGATCGAGCGGGGACGAGTAGCCGTAGGGGCCATAGACGGGAAGGCCGTCGGTGAGCCACCCGATGATGGGCGAGTGCGCAGTGACCGGCGCGGTGCTCTCGGTGTAGAGCTTGGTCACGGGATCGAAATCGACGTGGTCGCCGAGCGCGTAACGCACCGCCGGCGCGTTGGCGTGGTAGTGGTGGTTGGTCATCGCCTGGTGGGCGAACGCCGGGTCGAAGGTCATGCCCTCGTTGGCGTAGGCCTCGCGGTTCCACACGCCGTCGCCGCGCAGCCCGTTGACCGGTGAGGCATCGGTGCGGCTCGCGGTCGAGTACGAGAAGGCGTCGCGATTATCGAACACCGCCACCCCGTCGACGAACAGCCCGATGGCGCCGAGACCGGTGAGCGTCTTGTTCGCCGGGATGATCGGCGTCCGCGGAAAGCGAGCGAGCACGCCGGTGTTGGCGGGATAGCTCGGAAAGTTCTGGGTGTGTGCGGCGTTGAGGTACCACGGCCCCATCACGTGGGTGCCGAGTCCGGACGAACGCACATAGACCCAACTGGCCGACGACGAGACCTGGATGATGCCCGCGTAACTCGGCGTGGACTGGGCGGTGGTGCCGCGCGACCAGGTGGTGACGGCGTTGCCCGCCAGCCGGGCCGCATCGGACTCGTAGATGCGGGCATAGCGCCGCGTGTTCGCGGTCTGCCAGGTTTCGAGTTGCGGATCGGCGGCGCGCAGCGGCGGGGCGGCGAACGTGAGCAGCGAGAGCAGGCGGAAAAAGACGAGGCGTGTTTTCATGGGTAGGCGTGGAATGATTTCAAGAAGCGCGCCCGGCCGGCGTGTCGGTCAGGGTCCGCAGAAAGGCGATCAGGGCGCGCTGTTCCGCGTCGGTCAGCGCAAGGCCGGCTTCGGGATGCTTCGCGAGATTGGGGTCGAGCGCGGGCGTGCGCTGCACGCCGTGGTCGTAGTGAGCGACAACCTCCTCGAGCGTGCCGAATCGGCCGTCGTGCATGTAGGGCGCAGTGAGGGCGACGTTGCGGAGCGAAGGCGTCTTGAACTTTCCCTGGTCGGTCGACCGGCCGGTGACGGCCGCGCGTCCGGTGTCGCCAGACGACCCGCTCAGCCCGTTGGCGCGGAGCGCGAAGTCCGTGAAGAGGGCGCCACCGTGACAATGAAAGCAATCGGCACCACGCCGGCCGCGAACCGGATCGTACTCGGTCGCGAACAGCGCGAAGCCCTGCTGTTCCTCCGCGGTGAGGGTCGCTGCCCCACGCATCGCGCGGTCGAACTTCGAATCGGCGGCGACGAGCGTGAGCAGGTATTGTTCAAGGGCGAGGCCGACGCGCTCAAGGGAGATTTCCGGTGAGCCGAACGCCGCGGCGAACGCGGCGCGCATCGTCGGCAACTGGCCCAGCGCCGCGACCACGGCGGCGGGCTCCGCGTGCATTTCGATCGGATTGAGAATCGCGGCCTGCGCCTGATCCCGGATCCGGGTTTTCGCGCCGTCCCAGCCGTACTGCGGACTCCACGCGAGATTGAAGAGCGGCGGGGCGTTGCGCGTGCCGGGCTGTCCTTCCGCGCCCGGGCTCACGCGGCGGAAATCCGAGAAGGCACGTTCCGTCTGATGGCAGTCGGCACAGCTCTGCGCGGCATTCGCGGACAAGGACGGGCTGTTGAACAACGACTGTCCCAGCGCGATGCCCTCTTCCGTGAGAGGGTTGTCCGCAGGGAGTGCCGGGCGGGGAAATCCGACCGGCACCGTGAACGCGTGCGGCGTCGCGGCCACGGATGCGACCGGCTGCGCCTCCAGCGCTGATTGCGTGATCGCGGGCGGCGTCGGGCGCACCTCAAGCAGGAACCAGGATCGTTCGAACGCTTTCGCGAGATCCGCGGCGAGGGCGTCGTTCGCGCCGGAGTGCGTCGACTCGCTGCCGTCGGTCGCGTTCAGCCGGCGACTGCCGAGCACGCGACTGAGGTCGAGGGCGAGATCCAACGTGGTGTCGGACGCCACGGGTAGATTCGCCGCGAAGCCGACCGACATCAGCCGCGCGTCCGTGGCGAGGTGATAGGAGAAACCACGCTCTCCGTTGTCCGCGCGATAACGACCCTCGATCGCGGCGAACACATATCCGCCCGCCCAGCCCCAATGGAGCCCGTTTACGACCGGGTTCAGCGCGTGCCCGGCCGGCCAGTTGGAGGGATCGGCGTGATTCATTTCCGGCGGCAATCCCACGCGGAACGACAGCCCGGCGTAGTCGCCGGCGGGCACGTTGCGCAGCACGAACGAGAGCCGGTTCGTCTCCGCGTCGAGGAAGCCGAATTGTCCGTCCAGTTGCACGGCCCCACCCGTCTTCCGCTCGAGTGCCACGTCGGAAATCAGCGCGGCGAACCGGGTGAGCCGCAGTTTCTGGCCCGACGCATTCGTCACGTCGTCAGACGGCACCGCCATCGGCGCACCGCGCCAACGCAGTTCGACGTGAATCGTGACGTCAGCCGCCCGGCCGTTCAGGGCGGCGAGCAGTGCAAAGAGAAGAAAGGGATATCGCACGCCGCAGATCCTGAACCGGGTTTGTTAAGCCCGTGTGAGGTCCGCACCAGATTTATTAAGCCCGGGTAAACGCAGCCTCGAACCGCGCCGTCTGGTTACCCGCTCCCGCCGGCGAACCGCGCCAACTCGTCCGCGACCTCCCGGTCGCTTCGACAGCGGGGCATCTTGTTTTGACCGCCCCATTTTCCGCGGCTCCGCAGCCAGCGCTCAAACGTTCCGGCGGGCACGCTCTGCACGACTGGGGTGTCCAGGCCGCGTCCGATCCGCTTGCCTTGGTAGTCCGCGTTGCGTCCCTGCAGTTCGACGTCGAGTCGATCGGCGAATTGCGCCAGCTCCGCGGGTCCAGGGGCGGTGGCGAATTCGATCCACCATTCGTGCCGGGCACGTTGGGCGGAGTCCTCGGAGGGAACGAAACGCGGGGCCACGTGAAAGTTCGCCACGGTCCCGCCGAGACTCGTGCAGGCCGCGGCCAGCGCATCCGTCAGCTCCTTCTCGATCACATGCTCACCAAACGCGCTGAGTTGCAGCCGCGTGCGGCCGACATAGAGGAGGCGCGGTGGCGTCGTGGAGACGAATCGCACGACATCCCCAATCACGTAGCGCGTGAGCCCGGCCGGCGTCGTCAGCAGGAGCGCGTAGTCGATCCCCGTCTCGACTTCCGCCAGCGGCACGACGGCGTCCGCCAGTTGATCGCGCCGGCTCTCGTCGAACTGCGAAAACGGCAGGAACTCGTAGAAAATTCCCGCCTCCGACATGAGCCGCAGCCCGGCGGCGGGCTCGTCGTCCTGCGCGGCGATGAATCCCTCGGAGGCCGGATAGACCTCGTGGAAATTCACGGACGGTCCCACCGCCGCGCGCAGTTGGGCGGCGAAGGGGCCGACGGGGACGCCGCCGTGGACGAGACATTCGAGCCGCGGCCAGACTTCGTTGAGAGGGAAACGGCCGGTCCGCATCTGCAATTCCCCGGCAAGGATCAGCAGCCAGCTCGGGATGCCGGCCAGCAGCGTGATGTTGCGGGTGGCGGTCCGGGCCGCCATCGCCCGCAGCTTCTCCGTCCAATCCTCCATCTGCGCGATCTCGCGGCCTGGCTCGTAGAGCTGCCGCTCCACCCAGCGCGGGAGATGCGCGGCCGTAATGCCGCTGAGATCGCCGCTCCAGGCCGCCAAGGGCCGCGCATCGGGAATTGGCGCGAGGGTCGTCGCGCCGCCGAGAAAAAGGTGCCGCCCGAGAAAAACCGTCGAGCGGCCCACGCGGTGCGAGTAATAGCAGAGCGAGTCGAGACCGGCCTGGCGAAAGTGCGCCAGCATGGCCGGGGTGATTGGCAGGTGCTTGGTCCGGCCCGCCGTCGTCCCCGAGGAGACCGCAAAATACGCACAACGACCGGGCCAGAGCACATCGGCTTCGCCCCGCGTCATTCGCTCAATCCACGGGGCAAAGTCCTCGTAGGTCCGCGGAGCGACCCGCCGGCGAAACTCAACGTAGCGCAGCCCGCGCTCCAAGCCGACGAGCCGGCCGAAATCCGTCGCGGCCTGCCGGACAACAAGATCCTGCCAGATCCTCCCCTGCTGCCGCAGCGCACGTTGCGGTTCCTCAAGGCGGCGGCCGATCCGGGCCGTCCGCACGCCCACGCCGAGCGCGACGCCCCGTTGCAGCCACGAACTGGCCTTGGCTGTCGCCGGCTCCTTCATGCCGCCAGCGGCAGCCCGCGGCGCCGGATTTCCTGATAAAACGAAAGCAACGGCGGCAGGAATTCGTAGAGATGGAAAATCAGCGACGCATGTTGCACCGGCGATTCGCCCCAGTGGGACTTCACCCGCCGCACTTCCCCGTGCGAGAAATAGGCCCGGTGCGCCCGCTCGAATGCCAGGAGCGCCGGCGCCCGTTCGTCCAGCACCGCATCCTCACATTCGGCGAAGAGCACCAGCGTCGGCGCCGGGGACAGCGGCAGAAACTGCGGTGAGAAATAGTCCGTCGGCGCGGCCATTTCCGCCAGCGCCCGCACGCGTTGCTGTGCGCCCGCCGGCGTGATGCCGCGAATCGTTTCCATCACGACTGACTTGAGGCGTCGCGACTCGGCCGAAGTCATCAGCGCGCGGAGCGCGTGCTTGTTTTGCGCCCCGGCCTCGAAAAGGCGGAGAAAGACCGTCCGGGAACGCTCGACAGCCGCGGGCGTGACTTCGCCCTCCTTCCCCAGAAGCGGCTTCAGGGCCCGGCCGATCAGCGTCGTGGGCTTCACCCGACCCGGCGGAACGAGGTCGGCGACGCAGGTCACAGGACTGACCAGGACGACACCGGCCAGCACCGGTTCGACGCCGCCACTCCGCGCCCGCCGCAACCACTCCAGCACCACGCCGGCACCGAAACTCACCCCGAACAGGACAGGGGCCTGGCCCGTTTCGACGAGTTCCGCCACGAGGTCGGTGAGCTGCGCGCAAATCAGATCGAGGGAGAACGCGTCTGCGGCGTAATTGAGATAGTAGAGATCACCGGACTTCAGCAGTGAGCGACGCAGCAGGAACACCTGTTCCGTCGAGTCCGGCACGAGGCCACCCAGGACGATGGTCGGGATCCTGCCGCCGCCCGCTTCGCGTAAAATATGCGCCCGGCCTCTCGCGGCGAAGAAACTGGCCCCGCCCAACGCCGCCTGCGCCGTCATCACCCGGGGCCGGTGCGCGACGATCTGGGGCGGCCGAAACCGCTCCTCGGTGGATCGCAGCAGGGTGTGAAACGGTCGCAGCGGAGGCGAACCGAGCGCCGAGAGGAACGAGAACGTGTGGGAAAAATTCAGCCGCGACATGTGCGGCCGAATTCAGCGCGTCCGGATCGCACGACAATGAGGATCCGAAGTTGTCAGCGGATTATTTCCCGTCCGGCACAGCCGCGTAACACTCGACCGCTTCCGTCACGAGATCGCCGCTTCCGCGCCCGGCCGTGACCTGTTCGTAACATAGACGGGCTTCACACGAGCCGGAGCGCCCCCGACGATGCGGGGCGGCCGGATTCCAGCCCTCCCCCATGAAGATTCACTTGTTCGACAAAGACCAGAATGCCGAGCTTCACCCTGCCGGTGAGGTCGTTTTTCGCGTCGGAGACACCGGCGACAGAATGTACGCGGTGATTGATGGGGCGGTCGACCTGATCATCCACGGCAAGGTCGTGGAGACCGTGGAGGCGGGTGGCGTGCTCGGTGAAATGGCGCTGATCGAGGATCTGCCGCGCGTGGCCACGGCGATTGTGAAGTCCGACGCCAAGCTCGTCGGCGTCGACCGCAAGCGCTTCACGTTTCTCGTGCAGCAGAATCCCTTTTTCGCCCTGCAACTGATGTCGATCATGGCCGGCCGGCTCCGGCGGATGAACGAGAGCCTCTGACGCCGGCCGAAGGGCGGCCGGCGGATTTCGGCTTTTGGATGGCTGATGTCGCTTCGCTCGGTAACTCGATTTTGGATTGGGCGCGCGTCTCCCTTCGACAGCCAGACCGACTCTTCCGAACTCGAAAATGGGCCGGGTCCGCCCGGCCTCAGCGGGCATCGACGGTCACGACAGCGGGCCGGGCATATCCATTCCAGTACGCCTCAATCTGCGCCGCGTCGGGCGCGCCGTCGGTGACGACGAAGCGATAACGGGCCACGTAGGTTTTTCCTGCTTCCAGCCGGATGTCGCCGAGTTGGACGGGCGCGAAACACACGTAAGGCATGTCGGGATGGACGCGGATCGGCTGCGGCGCGTGGAGGTTGTCGGGGTGGCTGAGGATCGCGATGCCCGCCCGGCCGCCGTTCTCCACCTTGCCGCCGAAGTAGCACCAGCGAACGCGCGTCATGTTGGCGGTGTCCCGCGTGGCCGCACCCTCGGAGGTCAGCACGGTGAGGTTGTCCTTCCCGTTCCATTCGTCGCGGCCGCGGAAGCTGGTGCCGCCGTAGAGATGCTTCGGGAACAGCACGGGATCGCTCGAGGCCGCCGTCTGGGTGATGACGAGATCGAAGACCCGGGCGGTGGGCGCACCTTCGGCGGGCGCGAGGGACGTCACCTCCCACGTTTCGTTGACCGCGGTGATGGGTTTCCCGCTCGTGAGATCGACCAAGTGCTGGCGCGCGACGAATCCGCCGTGCACCGGGCCGTCCCAGGAACGTTCGATCCGATCAAACTCGGTGTTGCCCTTCTGTTCGACCGTTTCCCAGAAATTCGTGGCCCGGCCCTGGAACTGGACCTTCGACCACGACGACCAGATGCCGTGGTGGTGCGGGTGATTCGACGGGAAGTTTCCGGTCACAATTGCACCCGCCGGCGAGCGCACCGGATGGAGGTACGCGGCGCGTTTATAGCGCGGATCGACCTCCGCGCCGGGCAGCTTCTCGCGGTCGGTGGCATACGAAAGGAAGGCGTCACCGGCGACGGCGAGGTCTAGTTCCGAGGCGCTGCGCTGGACGGAAACTTTCGCCGCCGGGGCGGGCGCGTCGACCAGCGTCAACACGATCGTCTCCCCGGCCCGCTGCCGGGGAATCAGGAACTGGGCCTGCCCATCGGACCCGATCTGAATCGCGTAGGAATGACCGGCGGCATCGGCCAAGTGCGCCCCGGCAGATGTGCCGGGCGGCAGGGCAAAGGACACAAGGGCGGCGAGGCGATCGGCGGTGGGCGCAGCAACGGTGAGCTTCGGGGCGGCGACGCTGGTCGTCGTGCAGCAAAGGAATGCAATGGACGCCAAGGACGTAAAAACGCGCAAGGAGGAGTTCATTTTCGCTTTTCGATTAGACGTGAAACGCTTGAGAAGCAGCGGAACTGCTTTCTCCCGAAATCCAAAATCAAGAATCCAAAATCCAAAATGTGAGCGCGTCCGCGCTCACTTGCGCAGCGACTTGATGTAGAGAATCAGCGCCTCGACCTGGCTGGCGTTGATCACGCCGGCGTAGCTGGGCATCGCGAACTCACCGGTATGGAAACCGGCCGCGAGCTTGCGTGACGGCTCGAGGATGGATTCGCGGAGATAGTTCTCGTCGGCGAGCACGGTGGCGGGTTTGCCGTCGACGAAGACGGGGCGTTCGCGACCGAAGAGCCCGGTCCAGGCCGGACCAGCGGATTTGCTGATCTGACGGCCGTCATTGGAATGACACGCGACACAGGCAAAAAGCTGGGCGAGCCGCGCGCCCTCCTCGGCCGTGACCGGCCCGGCCGCGACCGCGACGGCGGTGCGCGGAGTCAGGTCGACCGTCAGCGCATCGAAGCCTTCCATGACCGGATCGAATTCCATGAGTTCGTACGGCGTGGTGTAGGCGTTTTCCGAGAAGGCCGCGCCGGCGGCAGTCGCGAGCGACCAGCCCACCCGCATTTGCATCACCGGCTTCATGCCCGGGACACCGATGAACACGCTGCGTTGATCCCGCGAAAGGTAGGCGCTGCTGGCCGTGAGCTCGTCCTGCCCGGTCGAGCCATCGGCCTTGTACATCGGCGAACCGTACTTGTAGGTGCGCTGGTAGGACCAGGTCTGGAGCGAGTAGTTCGCCGGGTTGGCCGCCTTTGCCCGATCGAGCGCGACATCGAAGCGGAGCAGCACGCCGTTCTTCATCGGCACGATCTCGCGCGGGAGGGTGACGGGAGCACCGGTGTAACGGAGCCGGCCCAGCCCGCCGACGGCGTCGATCACGTTGCCCCAGCCGATGACTTGAAAGCCCGCGACGTAGACCTGGCCGTCGGCCGGATTCACCGAGCCATTGAGCGGTGGAAAATCGAAGGAGCGCGTCACACTGACGACGGATGCCTGCATCCGGGAGCCGCGCTCGTTGAGCAGGACGCGGAAAATCTCGGGCTTGTTGAAGGCGATGTGAATCAGGCCGTCGTTGAGCGGGCCGAGCCGCGCGCCGTAGAGCCAGATCTGCGAGACAGCGGAGGCGTTGATCGCATGTGGAATCCACGTCAGCGGCTCGGCGATTGGCGCGGGATACTTTTCCTTCGGCAGGAAGGCGGCGAGGAACCCGTAGTACTGGCCGTCGCGTACGATGTGCAACGGCGTGGACGGAATGTACTGGCCCTGCTGATCGCTCGAGGTGACAAGCCCGGTGCGGATATTCACGGCGATGTTCGGCTGCCGGAAGCCGTAGCCGAGCACGGTGGCGGTCCGGCCATCCGCCGAGATGCGCAGCACACTGCCGTTGTGCTTGCCGAGGGTGGTGTCCTGCTGGCCACCCTTCGCGATCACAAATTCCCCGTGGGGCGCGGGCCGGAGCGTCGACGGGAACTCGCGCATGTCGGCGGTCTGCGCGAACGCGTTCGAGAACAGCTCATGGACGTCGGCCTCGCCGTTGCCGTCCTCGTCGCGCAGGCGCCAGATTCCGTTGCGGTCGAAGACAAAGATCTGCCCGTCCCGAATGGCGACGGACATCGGCTCATGCAGGCCGGAGGTGAATCGTTTCCAATGCACCGGACCGGTCAGCTCGTGGAGCCCGCGGGCGAGCCAGACGTCGCCATCGATCGTAACCATCACACCGGTGCCGTCGGCGAGAAACTGAATATCCGCCGGACGCACGCGGCGCTGCCATGGGTTCTTCGCCGGCAGTTCCACCTGGTCGATCACGTAGGCCGCCTTGTCGGCGGAAGGCCGGACCGTCGTGGTAATCTCCTGCGGCCAGCGCGCGGCCGGTTTGCCCAACGGCGAAGGCCGCAGCGCGGCGACGGCCGTCTTCGGCGCACCCGTGCCCTTTTCGTGGACGATCGCAAACTGCACGGCCGCGGTCCGCGCGGGCAAACGAAGCGTCCAGACGGAATTCTCCTCGCTGAGTTCAGCCCGGCCTTCGGAGTCAGCCGGATATTCGACGGTGAAAGTTTCGTCGGGCGACTTGTGACCCAGCGCAAGCACGAGAGGCTGGGCCGAGGCGGAGACGTCGATCTGCCGCACGATCACCGGACCGCCCGGCGACGGTGAGGCACTCCACGATTCGCGCACGCCGGTGGCTCCCACGGTGTATTCCAAGCGGGCGACGTTGCCCACGAGCCGCACCGCTTCGAAGTGCCCGAGGGCCGGGTCGATCGCACCGCGCCCGACTTCCTCCGGGCTCGGAGCGGGTGTGCGCGGATCGGCGACGGACAGACGCGTGCCAACCTGCCAGCCGGGGTAAATGCCATTCGCGAGCCAGACCTTGCCCTCCACCCCGGCGAGCTTCGTCTGGCCCATCGGAGTCTTGCGTCCGTCATCCGCGTATGAACCCGGCGCGAGCGAACGGGCGGCGACGCCGGGACCGTTCCACAGGGCGGTGACGCGCAGCAAATCCGGGTCGAAACAAACCCAGCAGCCCTCGCCGAGGTTCAGCACCAGCCCGCGCGGCGAGAGATTGGTGGCGGGAAAACCGGGGCCGGCCTGACGCAGGTCCAGCACCGAGGAAAAGAACGGGAAATTCGCCTCGACCCAGGGCGCGCCCGTCGCGGCAGAAGCGGCCGGCGGAACACCGGCGGAAAGCAGCGGCGGGGTCAGGGGTGCGAACACAGCGGCCGCGAAGAGCGTAGCGGCGCCGGTCCACGAAGCAGGACCGTGACGGGTCGGAAGCCAGCAAGCCCGGACCAGGCGCAGAGAAAAGAGGAAGGACGGATTCTTCATGGGGAGCCAGGGCCGCAAAAAATCAGTCATCGCAACGCGACGGACGCGGCAGCGACGGGTTTATGAGCGAAGCGTAATGCGCCGCGAACGAAAAAGGGATGGCGTCGTGATCGGCCAACCAGGCATTCCCCCGGCTGGGTTGCCCGTCACTGCCTCCGCGGCAAACGGACAAAAAAAGCGCCGGCGGTCCGAAGACCACCGGCGCTCGAAGAGCTTAAATCAGCCGACTTAGAAATCCATCTTCGCCGACAGCGTGAAATTACGCGGGTCGAAGTAGAAGAAGTTTCCGCCAACCGACTTGCGGGACGGATCGGACAGCGTGCCATCACGCGGAACGAAGACCGTCTCGCTCGTGTTCTGGCT
>CANJCM010000065.1 GCA_947472765.1 Opitutia bacterium | reverse complement strand
TCAAAAGTGTCAGCGATGATATGGCGGTAAGTGTCAGCGATGAGTGGCGGAGTGCCTCGTCCACGCCCGGTCCACCCTTTTCGCCGGGCGTGAAATCAAGGCGCGCCTCGTGCGCGCCCATGACTTCTATTCGGCAACAACCGGACGCGTTTCCCCATCCGCCTTCAGATGCGCGCGGAGCACAACCGCCAGCGCCGTCGCCGACTCCGCCTCGTCGTAGCAGACAGCATCGGCACCCGCCTGCTCGAGCGCTCCGCCGCCGGTCAGGTAGCGGGTGCGGGCGAGGATCTTCATTTGTCCGTTCATTTCCCGGGCCGTCGCGATCACCGCGACACTCGCGCTGAGATCCGGGAGGCACACCACGAGATAGGCGGCGTGGGCCACGCCGGCCTCGCGAAGGATGATGGGCCGCGCCGCGTCACCGTAGAGCGCCCGTTTCCCCTCGGCCTGCAACGCGAGCACGGTGTCGATGTTGGTGTCGACGATGACAGTCTCGAGCCCGTACTCCGCCGCGCGACGCGCCACGGTGCGACCCACCGGACCGTAACCGACCACCACGACGGATCCGCGGGCCTTGGCGGTGAGCTCGGCCTGCAGGCGGTTGGTCTCATCTCCCACGCGGTCCACGCGCCGGTTGAGGAAGCCATGGAGCCGCGGGTGCTGCTTGATCCAAGGTTCCAGCGCGAGCAGCCGCTTGAACAGCCAGGGATTCAGGCTGATCGAGATAATCGCCGCTCCCACCAGCGCGTCGTGCCCCGCGCCCGGCATCAGGCCGACGGCGTTCGCCGCATCCGCCAGAATAAAGGAGAACTCACCGATCTGCGCCAGTCCGCCGGCGACCGTCAGGCCCGTCCGCAGCGATCTCCCGCTGAGCATGACGATGATCAGCGCGACCACCGGCTTGACGAGGAGAATGACGACCAGCAGTCCCGCGAGCAGTCCCGGATCCCGCAGGATCGCGTGCCAGTCGAAGAGCATTCCCACCGAGACGAAGAACAGCACGGCGAACGCGTCCCGCATCGGCAACGCGTCGGCCGCAGCCTGATGGCTGAGCTTCGACTGCGCGACGACCATGCCCGCGAGGAATGCGCCGAGCGCCATCGACGCCCCGGAGGTGAGATAGCCCAGCGTCGCAACCAGCATCGCAATCACCAGCACCGTGAGGGTGAAGAGCTCCCGCGACTTCAGCCGCGCCACGCGCAGCAGGAGCCAGGGCACAAAGCGCACGCCGATCACCGCCATCACGCCGGCCAGCATGGCCAGTTTCAACACCGCGAGCCCCGCCGTTTTCAGCACGCCGCTGCCGCCGGCTCCGACGGCGAGCGCCGGCAGCAAGACCAGCACCAGCACCGTCAGGATATCCTCGACGACCAGCCAGCCCACAGCCACGCGCCCCTCGGCCGCCTCGAGCAGCCCGTGATCGATCAACACCCGGATCAGCACCACCGTGCTCGCCACCGAAACTGCCATGCCCAGGACGAGTCCGCTCATCGTCCCCCAATCCGCCATGAGGGCCACCGCGAGTCCGCAGACCGTCGCGGCGGCGCTCTGCCCCAAGGCCCCGGGAATCGCGATGCCCTTCACAGCCATCAGATCCGCGAAGTGGAAGTGCAGCCCGACGCCGAACATCAGGAGAATCACGCCGATCTCCGCGAGCTGCTTGGCCAGTTCGATGTCGCCGACAAAACCCGGTGTGTAGGGCCCGACTAAAATTCCGGCCACGAGATAGCCAACGATTGGTGACAACCCCACCCGCCGGGCAATCAAGCCACAGACCAACGCCGCCGTGAGGCCAAACGCGATCGTGGTGATGAGGCTGATGTCGTGCACGTGCGGTGGTTTCTAATCTGCTGACCACTCGCGGGAAGCGGGGTGGCTCCATCCGGGAAATTTATTTCCCCGCTCCACCACTTGGATTTTCGATTTTGGATTCTCGATTCTCGATTCGGGAAGCGACACACACCCGCCCTCCATGGCAGGCGGGTTGTTTGGATGTCCGTCTATTCCTCCTCTCGGAACGCAATCCATGGAGGGACGGTGCCCCCACCGTCCACGGCTGCATTTCGTCGAACTGAACACGCACCAATCAGTGTAGGGCCGTCGCTCGCCGGCCCTGCATTTGACTGCATCGTTCCGGCTCGAGAGGGGATTGCGGCACGATCTTCCGTGGGTGGCGCAGATTTGAAACGACGTCCGGAACCCAAGTCCAACATCCCCTCTCGAGCCCGATCTATGCAGAGGAAACAACCACAGATGCACACAAATGGACACGGATTCAGAGGAGCCGATCCAACACAGGGCGGCTAGAAATCAGGCACACCGTTTGGTGGGCGATGGCCGGGGTCTTCCCCATCTGTGTGCATCAGTGTCCATCTGTGGTTCAACTGCATGGTTCCGGCTCGAGAGGGATGACCGTCAGTGCGGGGTGAGTTAGCGCTTCTTTTGGATTTTCAGATTTCGATTCGCGAGGGACCTTCCGCCGCAACTCTGGGCTTCCGGCGTTGCGGACTTCCGTTACCGTCGCGCCCATGTCTTCTCCCGCGCCTCGCGCCGACGGTCGCCAGCCCACTCAATTGCGTCCGATCACCTTCGAGGCGAACATCGCGCCGTACGCGACCGGTTCCGTCCTGGTTTCGTTCGGCCTCACGCGCGTCATCTGCGCCGCCACGATCGAGCCCAAGGTTCCCGCCTGGATGCGCCAGCAGGGCGTGAAGGGCGGCTGGCTCACGGCGGAATACTCGATGCTGCCGTACTCGACGCTCGATCGGAAGGCGCGCGACATTTCCCGCGGCAAACTCGATGGCCGGACCGTGGAGATTCAACGCCTGATCGGCCGTTCGCTCCGCGCGGTGATCGATCTCGAAAAACTCGGCGAGAACACGCTCTGGATCGACACCGACGTCCTGCAGGCCGACGGCGGCACACGCACCGCGGCGATCACGGGGGCGTTTCTCGCGGCCCGACTCGCGATCCAGAAACTGCTCGATGCCAAGAAACTCGCCGAGAATCCGATCACGGACTCCGTCGCCGCCGTCAGCGTGGGCGTGTGCGGCGGACGCGAGCTGCTCGATCTGGCCTACGTCGAGGACAAGGACGCCGAGGTCGACTTCAATCTGGTGATGACCGGGCGCGGACAGTTTGTCGAAGTCCAGGGCAGCGGCGAGGAGTCCACCTTCTCGCATGACCAGCTCAACCGCCTGATCGCCGTCGGACAAGTTGGACTCAAGGAGCTCTCCACCCTGCAGACGACGTTTCTCACGAAGCAGCTGTTGAAATTCTAATCCGGCGCGCCAATCCGGAATAAGTCCGCGTTTGGAGTCTCCTGCTAACTAACCGGGCCACCGCGTACCCAAAGACCAGCGACCGCCGGCGAATTCCTTCATGGCCCACCCCGAGCAACACTTCCGCTGGACCTGGGATTTCGAATCCCCGCCCGAGGCACTGTGGCCGCTCGTCTCCAACACCGACCGCTTCAACCGGGACTGCGGCTATCCCTCCGTCAAGGTGGTGCCGCCGGTCGCCGCCGGGACGTCCTCGCCGTTCAAGCCCGTGACGAACAGCCGCCGGCTGCGCGCGTCGGTCATGGGGATCAACGTCGAGTGGGACGAACTCGCCTTCGAATGGGAGGCGCCGCGACGGTTTTCCGTCGATCGCAGCTACTTCAGCGGACCGCTGCTGCGAATGCTGATGTCGTGCGAACTCACGCCGCGGGACGGCGGGGGCACGCGCCTCGTGTATGAGATGCGGCTCACTCCCGCCAATTTCCTCGGCCGGCTCGTGCTGCCCTACTCCATCGGGCGCCAGGCGCGGGCCACCACGGAACGCGTCTTTCGCCAGTACGATGAATTCGCGCGCCGCGGTCTGCGGGCCTCGCAACTGGCGCAGCGCACCGAACTCGCGACCGGTGGGGCCGCCCGCCTCGCCACCGTCAGCACGCAACTCGTGCAGGAGGCCCGACAGCCCGGTGATCTTGTGGAACGGCTGCGCGCCTTCCTCACCGGGTCCGACGATCTCTCCGTCACGCGGATGCGACCCTACGCGCTCGCCGACGAGTGGCGCGTCGACCGCACCCGGCTGCTCCATCTCTTCCTGCACGCGACCCGGGCCGGGGTGCTCGATTTCAGTTGGGATTTGATCTGCCCGCACTGCCGCGGCGCGAAACCCGGGGAACCGGGCCTCGGGAGCGTGCGCTCGAGTGCGCATTGCGACACGTGCGACGTCGATTTCATCACGAACTTCGATCAGTCCGTCGAGTTGACGTTCACGCCGAACGCCTCAATTCGCGCGGTCACGCGCCCCGACTACTGCGTCGGCGGTCCGCAGGTCACGCCCCACATCGTGGCGCAGCAGCGGCTCACGCCCGGCGGCCGCCGCCAGTTCACGCTCGGGCTCGCGCCGGGACGCTATCGCGTCCGCTCGCCGCAGCTGGCGGAACAGCACGCGTTCCGGGTTGGCACCGGCGAGCCGCGCCTGCGCATCGACCTCGGGGCGACCTCGCTCGCCGAGCCCGCCGTGGCCGCGGGCGGCGAGCTGACCCTCATCAACGCGACCGGCGCGACGCAGCTGGCGGTCGTGGAGCATCTTTCGTGGAGCGATCAATCGACGACGGCGGCCGAGGTGACCTCGCTACAACTCTTCCGCGATCTTTTCTCCCGGGAAGTCCTGCGCCCCGGCGAGCGGATCAGCGTGGGCGCGATGACGGTGGTGTTCACCGACCTGAAGAATTCCACGCAGCTCTATCAGGACATTGGCGACGCGCCGGCGTTTGGCCGCGTGCTGACGCATTTCGAAATCCTGAAGGCCGCGGTCGCGGCGGAGAACGGGGCGATCGTGAAGACCATGGGCGACGCGATCATGGCCGTGTTTCCCCGTCCGCTGGCGGCGTTGCGCGCCCTGCTCCACGCCCAGCAATGGCTTGCGGATCCCGCCTCCCACGCGCTGCCGGAGGGAATCACCGTGCCCCCCTCGTCGCTCAAGCCGCTGGCCCTGAAGGCGGGAATCCACCGCGGCCCCTGCCTCGCGATCAACCAGAATGACCGGCTCGATTACTTCGGCACCGCCGTGAACACGACCGCCCGGCTCTGTGCGCTCTGCAGCGGCACGGACATCGTACTGTCGAACGCCGTGCGCCAGGACGGGGAAATCGCGTCGTTTCTCGGCGCGGATCCCACTTTGCAGGCTCAAACCGAGCAGGTCCGGCTGAAGGGATTCGGTGAAATCAATTTCGAGATCTGCCGCGTAACAAAGGCCTGATCACTTACCGATTGGACCGGAGCCGTTCTGAGACGCTGTGAGCCGCTCCCTCGCTTCCATCGCCACCTCCCGCTTCATCTGCGCGAAGTCCGCCCGGATGCTCTGCTTGGTTTCCCAGGGAATTGCGTTCCATTGCACGCCCGCCAGTCCGCCCTCGATCGCGTAGGCCAGCAGGACGGAGACCGGTTGTCCCCGCTCAAGCAGCTTCCGGCAGGCGCCGACGGGCCCGAGTGCACGAATCTGGTCGATCGATCGCAGGCCCGCCGCCGCAAGCCACGTCGACGACTTCGGGCCGAGGTTCAGCAAGCCACCCAACCCGCGTTCTGCTGACGCCGCCTCGCGGAAGGGACGAATGCGTTCGGGCCTACGAGGCATGGGCTTTGAGGGGCTTTTTCTCATCCGCACTTCAACCAAGGTCACGCCGCCGAGCTGAACCGATTTCGCCGGTGTATCCTCAACTGTGGCTGGCCGAATCATCAACTGGGTTGGTCATCGACTCCGAGAGCCGCCTTCAGCTCGAGCCGCCGGTCGTCTCATTCCCGCCCGCCGGTTTCGGGTTGATTCCCAATTTGAATTTCAGCGCCGGCCGTTCCACGAGAGTCCAACTGAGGTAGGCAAAGATGAGCGTGACCAAAAGCGCCGCCAAAAAAAAACAGGTGAACCCGCTTCGTTGAAGGCCAGCGGCGGCCGCCAAATGCAGAATGGGATAATGCAAAACGTAGATCCCATAGGACAGGTCGACCGGCAGATTTATCCGCAAGGCACCCGCGCCATGGATCAGCGCCAGCGGAAGCGCGAACGGGGCCAGCAAGGCCCAACCGCCAAATTTCAGCAGCACGGCCACGACCACCCACCAAAATATTGCCTGCCGGCCACTGGAACCCATTTCCAAACGGTACGCCGAGGCGACCGACCCCACGAGAAATGCCAGGACATAGGGAGTCCACCCACTGAGCGAAAGCAGAGTGGGGGCCAGGTTCTCCCGGTCCGGTGACACCACGAGCGCGAAATGACAGGCCGCCACCAGCAACGCAAAAAGCAGGAGATTGATTCGTCCGGCATGCAGGGAACCGGCGAGTCCCAGTCCCAAAACCAGACCGTAGCAGATCAACTCCGGAAACAGAGACCACAACGGCCCATTAATCGGCCCGGTCGGCGGCATCCCAGCCAACACGCCTCCCACATTCCACTCCGTGATTCTGACGAAGGCATTCTTGAGCACGTAGGCCGTCGCCTCGCCCATCTGCCACGGCCCACCCTGGGGGTTGAAGTGCGAAATGGCGGGGGCGAAAACAAAAGCTGTCAGGATAAGCGACAGATAAAAACCCGGAACGATGCGCAACAGCCGGGCCAGGACGAAGCGCGGCCCGTTGTTTCGCACCACAAAGCTTTGGGTGACCAAAAACCCGCTGATGCCGAAAAATCCGAGCAATGCAAAAGTCCCGGCGGCCGTCTGATTGCGCACGAGGCGGGCGAAGCCTTCACCGTCGAGCCCGCCCAGAATCGTCGCGTGACTGTAGAAGACAAAAATCGCGAGAATCAGCCGCGCGGCGTCGAAAGCGTTCTGGTGATCTCGGCGCATCGGTTCGTCTCGCCCCGGATGGGCGAATCGGTGGCGGCTGGAACTTGATTCCGCCCTCCGCCCCACTGACTCAGCGACTGTTCGCCGCCTTCGAAGCGGACACCGGCGCCGGCACGGCCGCACCAGGCCCGCTGAACGTCCCGGTTTCCGCCGCGAGCACAAAGCCTTCAGTCACGCTCTTGAGTTGCTCCCAGCGGCGGCGGATGTTCTTCGCCTCGTCCTTGGTGATGACGCTGTCGGCGGAGGATTTCGCGATCGTCGCGAGCATGTCGGCAAATTCCTGCACGATGTCATTCGTGATCGGGATCAGCGGCAGCGCCGCCGGCACGTTGTGCGGATTGCGGATGTAGAAACCGTCGGATTGCTCGCACACCCACTGCGCGATGCGGACGTCCTGGGTGATGCGAAGCAACTGGCCCACGCGCTCAAGCGGACTGTTGGCGCCGGTCGTGCTGTCGCCTTCCGGGGGCTCGGCCCACTTGTAGATCAAGGAAAGCGACAGCCCCATGTCCGCCGCGATCTGCTTGGCGCTGGTCTTCTTCAAAACCTCCTTCATCACCTCGTGCGAGTCCATGTTGCCGACAGCGTGCGACCCGAACCGCGGTTGGCAAGCCGACCCGGTGGCCGGAGGATCACAATTTTATGCCCCCTCCCGCTGGCAGACGTCGGCCGGCCCATGGTCGCTTTCTCCGTCCCCGACCTGATTCAAACCGCAGTGTCAGATAACGCCTGCCGCGCCGGGAACCTCCCCGCCAGCGACGCCGTCAAGGGACTCGCCGCATGAAATCCGCCCTCCTCCTCGCCGCCCTGCTCTCGCTGGCGGGCTGCGTTCTTCCTCCCAGCAGTATTACTGCCCCGGGCCTGCCAAACTTCCACCAAGTGGACGCCGGCCTTTACCGGGGCGCCCAGCCGAGTGCCGCCGGTATCCAGGCACTCGCGAACCAAGGGGTTAAAACCATCATCAATCTGCGCATGCCCGACGAGGTGTGGGCGGACGAAGCGGATGCCGCACGGAGCCACGGAATCAGGTATCTCAGCCTTCCGCTGCGCGGTCTGTCCGGACCGACCGCAGCCGAAGTCGCCCAGGTGCTCGCCGCCATCGGCTCGGCTCCGGGTCCCGTCTTTGTCCACTGCCGGCGCGGCGCAGACCGGACGGGGACCATCATCGCCTGCTATCGGATCGAGCACGATGGCTGGACGGCGGAAGACGCCCAGCGCGAAGCCAGCCAGCACGGCATGCGATGGGTTCAAATTGGCATGAGGCATTTCATCGCTCACTTCGCGGCGCCCGGGAAGCCCGCGGCAGCGGATTCGCTGCGTTGAGTTCCATCCTGACGGGCGATTCCTGCCCTGCTGTATTCGCGAATCACACATTTCCACGAGGAGTTTGAACAGGAAGGTCGGGAAGTGTGGGAAGCGATCGACGGGACCACTTCCCTCCCGCTCTCCCCGACCTTCCTGTTCAATCCGGCTTGGTCCCTTTGGTTGCGGCTGCTCCGCCCCAGGTTCTGTCCCGGCCGATCCGAGGCGTCCGCTTTCGCGCGGTCCAGCACCCAAACGGTTTCTCGTGCTTTTTTTCGTGCGTTGTCCCGGCTCTTTGTGACTCACTCTCCGCCCCCTTTCATCGATGAACATTCACGAGTATCAGGCCAAGGCGTTGTTCGAAAAATTCGGCGTTCCGGCGCCCAAGGGCGCTGCGGCCAAGTCCGCCGCCGAATTCGACGCGGCCCTCGCCTCGCTGCCGGAAGGCCCGACGATGGTGAAGTCCCAGATTCACGCCGGTGGCCGCGGCAAGGGCACGTTCACGAACGGCTACAAGGGCGGCGTCAAATTCTGCAAGACCAAGGCCGAGGCGAAAGAGATCGCCGGCAAGATGCTCGGTGAAACGCTCGTGACGATCCAGACCGGCCCGGCCGGCCGCAAGGTCCAGACCGTCTACTTCACCGCCGCGAGCGACATCAAAAAGGAATACTACCTCGCCATCCTCCTCGACCGCGCGACTTCCAAGCCGGTCATCGTCGCCTCGACCGAGGGCGGCGTCGAAATCGAGAAGGTCGCCCACGACACTCCCGAAAAGATCCACAAGATCGTCGTCGATCCCGCCTACGGCCTCGCCGATTTCCAGGTCCGCGAACTGATCTTCAAGCTCGGGTTCAATCCCGCCGAGGCGAAGAATGCCGCCAAGCTCATCCGCAACCTCTACACGTGCTACTGGGAAACCGACGCCGCGATGGTCGAGGTCAACCCGCTGATCACGACGCCCACCGGCGAGGTCCTCGCGCTCGACGCCAAGGTCTCGTTCGACGACAACGCGCTCTTCCGTCACCCCGAGATCGTCGCCCTTCGCGATCTGAACGAGGAGGACTCGAAGGAAATCGAGGCCTCGAAATACTCGCTCAGCTACATCGCGCTCGACGGCAACATCGCCTGCCTCGTCAACGGCGCCGGCCTCGCGATGAGCACGATGGATATCATCCAGCATTTCGGCGGCACCCCGGCCAACTTCCTCGACGTCGGCGGCGGCGCCTCGAAGGACCAGGTCATCGCGGCCTTCAAGATCATCCTCGGTGACCCGAACGTGAAAGGGATCCTCGTGAACATCTTCGGCGGCATCATGGACTGCAACGTCATCGCCCAAGGCATCGTCGAGGCGGTCAAGGAAGTCGGCCTCAAGCTCCCACTCGTCGTTCGCCTCGAGGGCAACAACGTCGCCGCCGGCAAAGCCACCCTCGCCAGCTCCGGCCTCACCCTTGTCTCCGGCGACACAATGGCGGACGCCGCCCAGAAGATCGTGAAGCTCGTGGCGACGTGAGGGGACTCAGTTGAGAGCTGAGAGTTGAGGGTTGAGAGCGAACCCCTCCCGACTTCCCACCGGCGCAACTCACACCCCGCAATCATCTCTCAACTGCGGCTCAGCTCTCAGCTTTCAGCTCCCTCTCTCAACTCTCATCTCTCAACTCTCAACTCTTTCCATGTCCATCCTCATCACTCCTGACACCAATATCCTCATCCAGGGCATCACCGGCGAATTCGGTGCGCGGCACACGCGGCTCTCGCTGGACTACGGCACGAAGGTCGTGGCAGGCGTGACGCCCGGCAAGGGCGGCCAGTTCTTCGAGCACAAGGAGCACAAGGTGCCGATCTTCAACTCGGTCGCCGACGCCGCCAAGGCCACCGGCGCGACCGTCTCGGCCATCTTCGTCCCGCCGCCATTCGCGGGTGACGCGATCCTCGAGTGCGTCGACGCCGGACTCGACCTCGCGGTCGCGATCACCGAGGGCATTCCGGTGAAGGACATGATTCGCGTGAAGCGCGCCATGCAGGGCCGCACCACCCGCCTGCTCGGACCGAACTGCCCCGGAGTCGTCACTCCTGGCACCGGCAAGGATTCCCATGGCGGCTGCCGCATCGGCATTGCCCCCGGTTACATTCACAAGAAGGGACATGTCGGCGTGGTCTCGCGCTCCGGCACGCTGACCTACGAGGCGGTGTTCCAGCTCACCTCGAAGAACATCGGCCAGACGACGTGCGTCGGCATTGGTGGCGACCCGGTCAACGGCACCTCGCATCTCGATGTGATCAAGCAGTTCAACGATGATCCCGAGACGCATGGCATCATCATGATCGGTGAAATCGGCGGCAACGCCGAGGTCGAGGCCGCCCGCTGGATCAAGGCGAACTGCAAGAAGCCGGTCGCCGGCTTCATCGCCGGCGCCACCGCTCCCGCGGGTCGTCGCATGGGTCACGCCGGTGCGATCGTCGGCGGCGCCGAGGACACGGCCGCGGCGAAGATCGCCGTGTTCAAGGAATGCGGCATCGAAGTTGCCGCGACGCCGTCCGACATGGCCGACGCGCTCCTGCGCGCCGCGAAGGCCAAGGGCGTCGTGCTGACGTAAGGAATTGTGGAAGGTTGAGCGGACTCCTTTGAGGCACCGCTCAACTTTCAAAGCTGTACGCTCGAGTGCCGCATCCATCGGCTTGCAGCCTTAACGGCCAGCCGGGATTAAAAGCGGGATGAGTTGGTTGCGATACCGACGATAGCGGCGTAAGTCATCATCGAGGGTGATGAGTTTGGCCCCAGGATAGAGCTCGGATAGGACGACCAGGGTAGTGTCACCTGCGTCCATGAACGGATATTTGGCGAGCAGTTCGCCAACTCGTGCCGGCTGCGCCGCCAGGGCCGGAATGATCAGCAATCGTTGCTCACTGATCAGCCTTGGAATTACGAGGAGAGCCGAACGCAGCCCTCTCAAGCGATGACAAGCCTCGGCAATCGCGGTCTCGGTCGTGGCGAGAGGCTCGTCGATGACTGACAACGTCTCTGTGCTCCACTCGTGCCACTGGTCATCAGCATCCAGGAGCCCAATCAAAGGGCCGGCATCGACGAGGTAGTTAGCCGCTGAAACCTTCATGCGTGGAGAGATCGCCGCGTCCGGAACGGACGATACCAGCGTATTTCTTCACGGCGGCGCCGAACGAAGCTCCCTTGCGCGTGCGCTTGCTTGTGGAGGACGACCTCCGGGCGGAGAGCTTGGATGCAGATGTCAGGCGCGACGACATGAAGATCAGGTTTTTGACAATCCCAGCCGAGGTCAAGGCGACCGGAGCGCAATCGCCACCACGCCAAGACCCAAAATCATGGGCCATTCAGAACCGATCTCGAGCAACGCTCAAAATTCAGTGCTCCCCTACTCCCCTCCTAACGACCGCCGTACCCCGGCGATTGACCCGCGTACGTTCGGATGCTGCGCTCGCGGGGCGATGACCCCAGCGATTTTCCCCTCGCGCCGCGCGTGGCGTGGACTCGGCCTGCTCCTGGCTGCCTGCACGCTCGCCGTCCGCCTCCCCGCCGCTTCGCCCGCACCTTCCGCCGACGTCGAGGCCGGACGAAAACTCTTCCGCGATCTCTGTTCCAACTGCCACGGCCACGAAGGCGCCGGGGCCATGGCGCCGAGCCTGCAGCGGCCACGGCTCACCTATGCGCCCGACGAGGCCACACTGCGCGTCGTGATCGCCGACGGCATCGGCGGCCGGGGCATGCCACGCGTCCGCCGCTGGTCCGAAAAGGAACTGCGCGAACTCGTCGCCTATGTGCAGTGGCTCGGCGCCGTTCCGGCCACCCCGCTGCCTGGCGATCCCGCCAAAGGCCGCGAGGTCTTCAATCGCGTCGGCTGCGCCACCTGTCACGTCGTGAACGGCCAGGGTGGCACGCTCGGGCCCGAGCTGACCGCGATCGGACGGATGCGCGGCCCGGACTATCTCCGCGAGGCCATCGTAAATCCCGGCGCCACGCTGCCGAAAGGAACGCTGCCGGTGCCCGGCCGCGGCTATGACGAGTACCTGCCGGTCGTCGCCGTGACCCGCGCCGGAAAGGAAATCAAGGGCGTCCGACTCAATGAAGATCTGATGACGATTCAGATCCGTGACGAACAGAGCCAGTTTCACTCCTTACGGAAGAGCGAACTCACCCGGCTCGACAAGCTGACGGGCACGAGCCTGATGCCGAACCTCTCGGCGCAGCTCGCCCCCGGCGAACTCGATCACCTCATCGCCTACCTCGCCAGCCTCCAAGGCCAGCCATGAGCACGCTTCGTCTCCTCTTCCTCGCCGTTCTCGCCGCCGTGCTTCCGGTCTCCGCGCAGGTCACCGCGGATCGCATCCGCCACGCCGACCGCGAGCCGCAGAACTGGCTCACCTACGCCGGCAATTACCAGTCGCACCGCCACAGTGCGCTCACCCAAATCAACCGGCAGAACGTCGCCGGACTGAAGACCGCGTGGGTCTACCAGATCCGCCAGCCCGGGATCATCGAAACGTCGCCACTGGTGGCCGACGGCATCATGTACCTCACCGAGCCGCCGAGCACGGTCACGGCCATCGACGTGCGCAGCGGCCGGGCGATCTGGAGTTACACGCCGACGATCCCGCGCGACATCATCATCATCGGGTCGCCGCAGGTGAACCGCGGCGTGGCCCTCCTCGACGGTCTCGTGTACGTCGGCACGGTGTCCGGCCACCTGATCGCGCTCGACGCGGTGAACGGCACGGTCCGCTGGGACGTCACGGTCGAGGACAACCGGAAGGCGTACTACCTGACCCTCGCTCCGCTCGCGCTCGACGGGAAGATCATCGTCGGCGTCTCGGGCGCCGAGGCCGGCATCCGCGGCTTCGTCGACGCTTACGACGCGAAAACTGGCCGGCGGCTCTGGCGGACGTTCTCCGTGCCGGGCCCCGGCGAACCGGGCAACGAAACGTGGGGCGGCGACAGTTGGAAAACGGGCGGCGGCTCGACGTGGCTGACGGGTTCCTATGATCCGGAACTGAACCTGTTGTACTGGACGACCGGCAACCCCGGACCCGACTGGAACGGCGACGTCCGACCCGGCGACAACCTCTACACCTGCTCCGTGCTCGCGCTGGATCCGGCGACCGGGAAATTGAAGTGGCACTTTCAGTTCACGCCCCATGACACGCACGATTGGGATGCGACGGAGACGGTCGTGCTGTTCGACGCCACGATCAACGGCCGGCCGCGCAAACTCCTCACGCAGACGAACCGCAACGCCTTCTACTACGTCCTCGATCGCGTCACCGGCGAATTCCTCTCCGCGACCCAGTATGCGAAACAGACGTGGGCCCAGGGCATCGACGCGAAGGGCCGGCCGATCCTCGTGCCGGGTCAGGACCCCACCTCCGACGGCAAGCTGGCGTATCCGGATGTGCAGGGCGCCTCGAACTGGCCGAGCCCGAGCTACAGTCCGCAGACCGGACTCTTCTACCAAGCCGCCCGCGAGATGGGGACGATCTACTTCAAGGGTGAGGCGGAGTATGTGCCCGGCCGCGCCTTCATGGGCGGCGGCGCGCGCATTCTCACTGGCGATGACAGCTACGGCGCAATCCGCGCGCTGGAGGCGACCACCGGAAAGCTAAAATGGGAGCACAAGCTCCTCTCCGCCGGCTGGACCAGCTTGCTGTCCACCGCCGGCGGACTGGTCTTCGGCGGCACCGAGGAGGGCAACTTCCTCGCCCTCGACGCCGAGACGGGAAAGCTCCTCTGGGACACGCAACTCGGCGGAGCCGTCCGCGGCATTCCGATTTCGTTCGCGGTGGACGGAAAACAATACGTCGCGATCTCAGCAGGGTACGCGCTGTTCGTCTTTGGGCTGTAGGTAACCTGATTGGCCCCGCTCGATCGAAGCTGGTTCACGCGGAGTCGCGGAGACGCGGAGGGATCCCGCCGGCCAACCAAAGGACTACGCCCTTCCTGGAAATTGGCGCAGCCGACTCAATTGGTTCGCCGGTGATATCCTCGAGCACTCTCATTCGCTTCGCCGGATGGGCTGAAATTCACGCGACGACGCAGAACTTCGGAGACTAAAGTCCCGGTTGACCGCCCTCCGCGTCTCCGCGCCTCCGCGTGAGAGGATTGCACCTGGATGTTGGGATTGCCTCACCACCGCTACGGGCGCTTCCCTTGTTCCATGTCGTCGCGCGCCTTGCTCGAAATCTGCATCGATTCCGTCGAGTCCGCCCTCTCGGCGGAGGCCGGCGGCGCGGACCGGGTCGAACTCTGCTCGGCGTTGTTCGAGGGCGGGCTCACTCCCGGTGCCGGGCTGCTCAAGACCGTCCGCGACCGGGTAAAGATCGGCATCGCCGCGATGGTCCGGCCCCGCGGTGGCGACTTCTGCTACTCGGCGGACGAGGTTGCCGCGATGGAGTACGACATCGCCCTGGCGAAGGATCTCGGCGCCGACATGATCGTGCTCGGGCTCCTGAATCCTGACGGCACGATCGATGCGGTCCGCACCGCGAAGCTCGTGGCGCTGGCCCGGCCGCTGCCCGTGACGTTTCACCGGGCCTTCGACATGACCCGCGATCCTTGGGAGGCATTTCAAACGTTGCTCGATCTCGGCGTGGAACGGCTGCTCACCTCCGGACAGGAAGTGACGCCCGTCGAGGGGATCGAATTGATAACGGAACTCGTGGCGCGAGCCGGCGACCGGATGATCGTGATGCCCGGCGGCGGCGTGACGGAGCGCAACATCCAGAAGCTGCTCAAGCAAACGGGCGCCCGCGAAATCCACAGCTCGGCCGGCGGCCTGCGCGAGAGTCGGATGACGTTTCGCAATCCCCGGGTTTTCATGGGCGGCCAGGTCGGCCCGCCCGAGTACGCACTGAAGGTCGCGCGCGAGGATCGCGTTCGCACCTTCCGCGGGCTGATTGGCTAAACGGAACGATCGGGCGCGGACGAGCGATCAGTCTATTTCCGTCGTAGGGGCGTGCCTCGTGCGCGCCCGCTCAGTGCGGACCCCAATTCCTCCGCTTGCGGTCCAGTCGATTCGCGGTTCTTTGCCCCCATGAGAATTCGCCTGCTGACGTTCCTGGCTCTCGGGGGTTGGACGGCGACGGCATTTGCCGCCGGCGGCTCCCCTCACGTCGACGTAAAGTTCGCGGCGCCGGAAAAATTCACCGACGTCCGCCACGACTCGACCAGCACCGGCTACGACGCCGGTTACCTCAGCGAACTCGTCACTTTTCTAGAACGGCAGGCGCCCGCGCGGGTCGCCCCCAACGGAAGGCTGACAATTACGTTCACGGACATCGATCTCGCCGGTGAATTCGAGCCGTGGCACGAAGGCCGTTGGGCGGATGTAAGGATCGTGAAGACCCTCTATCCGGCGCGGCTGCATTTTCGATTCGTGCTCACCGATCCGTCCGGCGCCGTGATCCGGAGCGGCGAACGCGAACTGAGCGATCTTTCCTTCACGCGGCTGCCGGGGCTCGCACCGGACCGGCTGCGCTTTGAAAAGGGCCTGCTCGACGACTGGCTCAGCCAGGAATTCCCCAAGCCCCGGACCTGAACACTTTGGAGGCGCCGCCACTATTTGGTTGAGCGGCCCGGCGGTTGACGGCTCGCTTTTTCAGCCCCGCCACCCCGGTTCCCATGCAGCGCCTCCTCCCCCTTTTCCTGCTCGCGAGTTCCCTTTGGGCCGCGGGCCCCGTCCGGCCGCTGCAAGATCGCGGCGCCTGGCAATTCGGTGACGCCTCCGCGTGGCGGTGGAGCGAAGAAGCCGGCACGCCCGTCCTCACCCTGTTCAAACCGCAGGACTTCAAGCCGACCGTTCGCAGCCCCTTCAATCTCGCCTGGCTCAAGAACACGGACTGGCAGACGTTCACGCTCACCGTCGAGGCACGGCTGACGAAGTTCGACCCGACGAACAACGACCTGTGCATCGCCTTTGCCCGGGAAGACGACACGCGCTTCTACTACGCCCACCTCGGTGAAAAGGCCGACGGCGTGCATCACCAGATCCATCTCGTCGATCACGCTGATCGCCGCGCCATCACCGCGACCCGCACCGAGGGCACCCCATGGGAGCCCGGCCGGTGGCACCACGTGAAGATCGTGCACGATGCCGCCGCGGGAAAAATCTCCGTCTACTTCGATCATTCAGCCAAACCGGTCCTGACCGCAGAGGATCGCACGCTCACCCACGGCTGGATCGGCCTCGGTTCGTTCGACGATCTCGGCGAGTTCAAGAACCTAACGATCGAGACGGGCGCGCACTGACCGCCATCGCGGCTAGTCATCCGGCCGGGCTTCGTCGGGGCGTGGCTCATCCAGGCCTGCTCGGTGGCACGGGTCTCCCGACCCGTGGGCGATCGTTTGAAAACTCCTCCCGTCCTCACGGGTCAGGAGACCCGTGCCACTTCCTCGGGCGCGCACGAGGCGCGCCCCTACGAAGTACGCTTCGCTCCAAAAATTCGCCAGACAGCGTACGACACCACCATGGTCGCGAGAAACGTCACCACCGCGGTTGAGAAGGAATCGTCTGCCGCCAGCGAATAGATCGCCGCGACGATCAGGTTCGGCAGCAGCGTGGCCACGAAGATCCGCCGGATCGGCACCCCGGCGGCCGCGGCCACGATGACCGACGTCTCGGCCAGAATCGGTACGCTGCGCAGGCACGCGAGCGTGAGCACAAGGCGCTGTTGGAGCGATTCGCGCAGACGCAGGAGCTCCGTATCGGGAAAGAACTTCGGCGCCAGCCGGCCGACGGCTCCGCGGCCGAACCACGCCGCCGCCAGGACACCGAGCGAAAGTCCAATCGTGCCACCGATAATGCCCGCGACCGCGCCGGCCTTCGCGGCGAGGAACATGATGACGAGGGTCGCGGGGACAGGCGCCACCGAATCGCAGACGAGCAACGCAATCGCGATGACGGTCAGCCAGCCCACCTGATGTTCACGCGACTTCAGCAGAGGAAAAACGAATTCCTCCCCGAAAATCACGAACGGCACGCTGACCACCGCGATGACAAAGACGACGAAGAGAACGATCCGAAGAGTGCTGGGCGGAATGGATTTCACGCAGTCAGGCGGCGGAGTGTGGTTCGGGCCCTGCGCGGCGCAAGATTACGTACATCGAGCCGGAACCATGCCGTGGAACGAAGTCGGCGGATGTGGGCACCCGCCCTCCATGGTAGGCGGATCGTTCAGACTTCCGTTCGCTCTCATCTCAAAGAGCACTCCCTGGAGGGACGGTGCCCCCACCGTCCACAATCGCCTTACGTCGGACGGGGCGTTCACCGTTTGGTGTCGGGCCGACGCTCGCCGGCCCTACATCCGTTCAATGCTGGAAGTACGTCTTCAACGCCTCCGTCTCCTTCGTCCGCGTCAGCGCGAGCATCAGCAGCACCCGCGCTTTTTGCGGCGAGAGATTGTCGGCTTCGACGCAGCCAATTTTCACAAGCGAGACGCCACTGCCCTTCGCGGCGTAGAGCGGCAGCGTGCGGCCGGTATGGACGCGCGTGCTGATCACCACCGGAATGCCCCTGGCCCGCACCTGCTCAATCGCATCGAACATCGAACCGCTTACATGGCCGAGCCCCGCGCCCGCGATGACCAGGCCGTCCAAGCCGCCCTGTTGCAGCAGTCCGCGAATCACCGACCCATCGGCGCCCGCGTAGTGCATCACGATTTCGATCCGACCGAGCTTTGTCGCCGGGCCAACCGGAATCGTCTGCCGCCGCGTCGGCGCCCGGTAGAAGCGCACGCCGTCGTCCTCGACGTAGCCGAGCTTGCCGAACTCGAGGGTGCGAAAGGTGCCGACATCGAGCGTGCTGGTCTTCGTGACTTCGCGGGCGGCGTTAATTTCACCGTTCATTACAATCATCGCGCCCTTGCCCACGGCCTCGGGGGAAACGGCCACGCGAACGGCGCCCATCAGGTTGCGCGGCCCATCGGTATCCTTGATCGAAGCGGCGCGCTGCGCGCCGACGAGGATGACGGGCTTGTTGCTCGTGACCGTGAGATCGAGGAAATACGCCGTCTCCTCCATCGTGTCGGTGCCGTGCGTGATCACGACGCCGGAGTACTTTGGATCGGCCAGGACCTCGTTCGCGCGCTGCGCGAGTTTGAGCCAGATCTCCGGTGTCATGTCCGAACTGCCGATGCTGGCCACGGCCTCGACTTCGAGCCGCGCGACGGTGGAAATTTCCGGCACCGCCTCGACGAGTTGTTCGCCGGAGAGTGCGGGCACGAAGCCCTTCTGCACCGGGTCGTAGCGGCTGGCGATGGTGCCGCCAGTGGAGAGGATTTTCACGAGCGGCAATTCCGCGGCAGCGACCAGGCGGCCGGCCAAAATCGGGAGGCACAGCGAAAGCAGGACGAGTCGAATGGGCTTCATGCAGCCCAACAAGTGGCACGGGTCTCCCGACCCGTGAAGAGCTTTCGGAGTCCGGTCGTCCGGCACCATCCAGTCGAACGGCCATTCACGAGGGCGAACACCATCAGGTGTAGCAACAGCCGCTCGTCGGCAGGCCACGAGTTTCATTCGCGAAGCGGCCCGGCGGCGATCGCCGGCCCTACACTCAACCACATGCCTCCGGCCGAGAGGGGTGGCGCGCAGCGCCGGGGTGTGTTCGCGTGGCAAGGTTGATTCGAAACCGGCCGACCGCCGCGATTTTCCCGTTGAGCCCCGCGTCGCTTGGAACCACTTCTTGCCCATGAACGCCCCTCGTCCGCTCTCGCGCCGCCAGTTCATTGCCAGCTCCGCCGCCGCCCTCATGGCCGCGCGTTTCGCCCAGGCCGCCGCCGCGGCACCCGAGCCGATCATCGATATTCACCAGCACGTGAATTACGGCGGCATCCGCGACAAGGACTTCAAGCCGATCATGCCGGGCCGCACGGATGCGCAGTTGCTGGATCACCAGCACGCGATGGGCGCGACCAAGAGCATTCTCCTGCCCGCGGGCCGCTACGTGGCGCGGCCCTCGACGCTCAACGGTTTCGGCATGGGCTTGCAGGGCACGTGCGCGGGCAACGACGAGTGCATGGCGCTCGCCGAATCCAACCCGAAGGAATTCGCCTTCGGCGTGAGCGAAATCCCCGACATCGCCGAGGCCCCGGGCGTCATCGAAAAATATCTGAAACTCGGTGCGGTCGTGATTGGCGAGCTCAAGTACAGCGTCGATTGCGAGTCGGCCGAAATGCACCGCATCTACCAACTCGCCGACGCCTACAAGGTTCCCGTGCTCATGCACTGGCAGGTGGCCAGCTACAATCACGGCCTGGATCGCTTCCACAAGATTCTCGAGAAGTACCCCCGCGTGAACTTCTGCGGCCACGCGCAGACCTGGTGGGCCAACATCAACAAGACGGAGAAGAACGACCCGAACGCCCTCTATCCCACCGGCAAGGTCACGCCCGGCGGCATCTCCGATCGCCTGCTCAGCGACTACCCGAACATGTTCGGCGATCTGTCCGCCGGCTCCGGCGAGAACGCGTTCAAGCGCGACCCGGACCAGGCCCGCGACTTTATCAAACGTCACCAGAACAAGCTCCTCTTCGGCAGCGACTGCACCGATTACCCCGGCCACGGCCGCTGCATCGGCGCGGCGCAGATCACGCAGATTCGTTCCTGGGCGCCCGACAAGGCGGCCGAACGTAAAATCCTGTTCGAGAACGCACAGAAGGTGTTCCGGATCTGACCCGGCCGGAATCACCCGCGGCCGGCAGGTATCGACTTCCGCCGAAGGCTGCCCCTCGCTCACGCTCGCAGCCACGCACCCGCCACGCTCAGGGTGGTAACGCTGTCATTCTGAGCGCAGCGAAGAATCCACGCGCAATCGCCGGTTGGACACCTGGATTCTTCGCTGCGCTCAGAATGACAAGCTGGGTGAAATTTCGCCCGGTTCGCCGTGTGCAGGGCTTTATCTCTCCGCCCCGATTCCTGAATTCCTGGCTTCAGGCTCAAACGAAATTGGAGTTCGCAACGGCCTCGCCGAAAATCTTATCGGGCGGGAATAGCGCCCCCCGCATGTGACTCACACTCCATACCCATGACCATGTCTACGTCCGCTTCCTGCTTTCGCCTTCTCCTCGCCTCGGGGCTCGGCCTGCTCTCGCTGGCTCGCGCCGCGGAGATTCCCACCGTGGGCACGGTGGCTCCGGACTTCGCTCTCGCCACGCTCGACGGCGGCAGGATCCGGCTGAGCGAACTCAACGCCAGCGAAACCGTGGTCCTGGTCTTCCTGCGTGGCTGGGTCGGCTACAACTGCCCGATGTGCGATCGCCAGGTGAACGACTTCATCACATCTGCGCCGGCATTCGCCGCGGCCCACGCGCGACTCCTTTTCGTCTATCCGGGGCCGGCGGACGATCTCTCCGCCCACGCCCGTGAATTCCGCTCCCTGAAGGGCCGCGACTGGCCCGCGGATTTCGTCTATGCGCTCGATCCAGATTACTCCGCGGTGAACGCCTATGCGCTCCGCTGGGACGCACCGAAGGAGACGGCTTATCCGTCGACCTTCGTGCTCGGACCGAAGGGCAAAGTGCTCTTCGCGAAGGTTAGCCGCACCCACGGCGGACGCACCACCGCGGCCGAAGTGCTGCCTGCACTGCCGTAGGGCGGCGGCCCTCGCCCAAAAGCACGGCGCGGATCGTTACCTGCCCTAGTATCCGAGTCCCGCGACACTCGCGCAGCTCATCGCCGATGTCGCCGCGGGCCGATCCCTGAGGGACTCCACAAAGGCGAGCCCGGCCAAGGCGCCGGCCCGCCAGCGTGACTTGGAACGTCGGACCCTGATCCGGCCCACGGGTCGGTTGGATGGCGGTGAATCGCACCCGCCACACCCGACGGCGCCGTGACTACCAGCGATCGCGGCCCCGTGGACCGGCGGCCAGAGCAGCGCGATGGGCGACACCCTGCCCAATTCGCAGTAACCGGTACTTGGAGACGCGAGCAAGGAAAGCCCGCCAGGTCGCGCTCGGGATTCTCCGGCCTTTGCCCGCCTCCCGAAATGCAAAACAAGTGATCGCTGTAACATTTCCCCGAGGGCTGCGTCATCTCCCCACGTCCGACCGTTCTGTTCCCTGCTCCGAAATTTCCCTCCCTTATGAAACCGATCAAATCCCTGTTCCTCCTCGCGGCCTTCGGCCTCTTCGCCTCGCCGCTGCTCCAAGCCCAGGATCAATCCCCCGACCCTTCCACTCCCCCGGCCGAGGGCCGGCGCGGCAAAGGCCGTGGTCCCGGTGATGGTCAGGGCAAGCAGGGCCGCGGTCAGATGATGAATCCCGCCGCCCGCGTCGAGCAGCTCGATCGCGAGCTCAGCCTCACCGCCGATCAGAAGACCAAGCTCACCGAGATTTTCACGAAGTCGCGCGACGAGATGGAGTCGATGCGCGGCAACAAGTCCGGCGATCGCGAGGCCAACCGTGAAAAGATGCAGTCCATGATGCAGTCCACCCAGAGCCAGGTGCAGGCCGTGCTCACCGACGAACAGAAGAAGAAACTCTCGTCGATGCGCGAGCGCGGTGGTGACCGTCCGCGCGGCGGCCCCGGCGAAAAGGGCGGCGGCGAGGGCGGCCGGCGCAAGAAGGGCGAATAATTTTCCGACCCGGACCGCCTTGGCGGTCGACGGAGGCAAACGCCGCGACTTCACCGTCGCGGCGTTTTTATTGGGCGGTCGTCAAGGGCGGCGCCGGATTTGGGCTGGTCACGTCCGGAAGCGCGTCGCTGACTTTCCGCATGTTCACCCGCTCACTCACCCCGGTGCTGCTAGCCTGTCTGTGCGGCACGCTGTCCGCTTTCGCACAAGAGCGCGCCACGTCACCGAACTCCAAGGGCGGGACTCCGTTGAATGCGAAATGGGAGGGTGTGCCGGAGGAGTTTCGTGCTTCGTTGAAACTGCCCGAATGGCCGATTCCCACTGATCTGGCGCGCTGGGAACGCGAACGCGGCGCGGTGCGGGCGCAACTCGTGAAGTTGCTGGGCGACCTTCCGGCGCGGCCGGATCCGGCCAGGGTCCGCGTGGTGTCACGCGAGGACCGCGGCGATTTCATTCTCGAGAAGATCGAGTTCCACAATGGCGCGGAGGCCATCGTGCCCGGCTACGTGATGCTGCCCAAGGTGGCCGCGGGGACGAAGCGTCCGTGCATCATGCTGCTGCATGAGCACGGCGGCTCCAAGGACAGCGTCTGCCTGAACACCGCGGCCCGTGATCACGCCGGCACGCAGCTCGTGAAAAAGGGCTACGTCGTCGCGGCGATCGACGGCTATTTTCACGGGGAGCGGATCGGCCGCGGCCCGGCCGGCAAGATCGAGGACAAGTCCGCGCAGGAGATGTCCTTCAGCAAAATCAATCTCTGGCTCGGCCGCACGCTCTGGGGCATGCAGGTGCGCGACGAACAGTGCCTGCTCGACTACCTGTCGACCCGGAGCGAGATCGACGCGAACCAGATTGGCGCGAGCGGCATGAGCATGGGATCGACCCGGAGCTGGTGGCTCGCGGCCATCGATGATCGCATCAAGGCGATCGTCGGCGTCGTGTGCTTCACGCGCTACACCGAGCTGATCCAGCACGGCTACATGCGCTACCACGGGATCTATTATTTCGTGCCCGGCATGCTCCAGCACTTCGATACCGAAGCGATCCACGCGCTCGTCGCCCCGCGCCCGCACCTCGAACTCTCCGGGGATCAGGATCCCGGCACCCCGCTCGACGGCGTCGAGACGCTGGAAGCGAAGGTCGGCCAGATGTACCGACTCTACGGCAAACCTCAGAATTTTCGCAGCGTCGTCTGGGCGAAGACCGGCCACGAATACCTGCCCGAGATGCGCGATCGCATGATCGCCTGGTTCGAGCAGCACCTGCCGGTTCGGTAATCGAGCAGGAGGCCCGCTCGCCCGCTTGTGCCGGGAGTCAGCGCCCGAAACTGGCGGAGAGGGTGGGATTCGAACCCACGGTACCCTCACGGGCACGCCTGATTTCGAGTCAGGTACAATAGACCACTCTGCCACCTCTCCGGTGCTGACCCTTCGCAGGGCGGACCGTGGAACGTAGGCCGGAGGATCGAAAACGGAAGCCGAAAATGCGGCGCACAGAGGTGGCGGAAGACACACGCTAATCTGGAGCGTTCGACCAGCCAACCCTGCCCCACTCAAACGTTGTCGTCCTCGGCACCGCGACCCTTGCCGCCGTTGGCGGGCAGGTGATGCGGAAAGAGGACGTAGTAGTTCATCAGCCACCAACTCCGCGAAGACCGATAAAAGATCGCCGGAAACACGATCGCCCCCACCGCGGCCAGCACGATCGCGAGCGTGGTGCTGATGACCTTGAAGTAGGCCAGCAGCATCACGGGGGTCAGAAAGCAGACCAGCGTGACGCCGTAGTTGAGGGACATCGAGCCGAGGAAGAATCCCTCGTCGTTCGCGCGTTCGATTTCAAAGTCGCACGCCTTGCAGCGCGGATTCACGCGAAAGAAGGAGCCGGCCTGGAACAGCGTCCGGGCACCGCAGTTGGGGCACCGGTTCGTCAATCCGCGCACCACGATCTGCACGCGGGTCACTTTCGGAAGAGAACGCACAACGACAGTTACAGCGGAGACCGGCGACGGAAGCGAACCCCGTAAACGAAAAAGGCGCCACGGGCCGGGCCCGGGCGCCTCATCGGAAACGGAATCAGGAGCCGACCTGGAAACGGACGAAGCGGCGGATCTGGATGTTCTCGCCGATCTTCGTGATCTGGGCCGTGAGCAGTTCCTTGACGGTCTTCTCTGGCAGCTTCACGAACGGCTGATCCACGAGGCAGACGGTCGCGTAGAACTTGTCGAGTTTGCCCTCGACGATTTTCTGCACGGCGGCGGGCGGCTTACCCTGGACCTGCGCGACGGCGATTTCGCGTTCCTTGGCGACTTCGCTCTCCGGAACTTCTTCGCGGGAAACATAGGTCGGGCTCGCAGCCGCGATCTGGAGGCAGAGGTCCTTCACGAACGCGCGGAACTCCTCGTTGCGGGCAACGAAGTCGGTCTCGCAGTTCACTTCGATCAGGACGCCAACCTTGCTGCCAACGTGGATGTAGCTCTCGACGAGACCTTCCTTCGTGGCGCGGTCCGCCTTCTTGGCGGCGGACGCGGCACCCTTCTTGCGGAGAATCGTGATCGCTTCCTCGACGTTGCCGTTGGACTCGGTGAGGGCTTTTTTGCAATCGAGGAGACCGGCGCCGGTCTTCTCACGCAAATCGGCCACCATCTGGGCGGAAATGGGAGTGCTCATTAAAACAGGAGATGAATGATTGGGCGGCTTATTCGGCCTTCACCGCGGGACGCTTGGCGCGCACCGGCTTCTTCTTGAGCGCGCCGCCTTCGACTTCGCCTTCCACCACCGCAGCCACGTCCGCCGGCAACACGAGGCCGGAGAGATCGACTTCCTCGCCACCTTCGGCGACCGGCGCGGCCGGGGTCTCTTCGACGCCCGCTTGCGCGGCCTTGATGTCAGCATTGCCGCGCTGGGCACGGCGCGTGTCGCGCTGGGCCAAGCCGCTCTGAATCGCGGCGGTGACGGCCTCGACGAGGATGCGAATGGACTTCACCGCGTCGTCATTGCCGGGAATCGGGTGCGAAACGGTGGTCGGGTCGGAATTGGTGTCGACGATGCCCACGCAGGGCAGGCCGGCGCGCGCGCCCTCGGCGACCGCGATTTTGTGATGGTTGACATCAACCACGAACATCGCGGACGGCAGGCCGCCCATGTCGGCGATGCCGGCGAAATTCTTTTGCATGCGGGTCATCTCGCGCTTGATGGCGGACTCTTCCTTGCGGGGCAGTTTCGCCATCTCGCCGCTCGTCTCCATCGCCTGGTACTTCTTGAACTTGGCGATCGATTTCTTGACGGTCTCGTAATTGGTCAGGGTGCCGCCGAGCCAGCGATCGACGCACATCGGCATGTTCACGGAAGTCGCCGCCTCGCGGACGATATCCTTCGCCTGGCGCTTGGTGCCGACGAACAGAACGTTGCCGCCATTGGCGACGGTTTCCTCGAGGAACGCGCAGGCCTTCGTAAGGGCCTCGTGCGTCTTGCCGAGATCGATGATCGTGACGCCTTGGCGGTGATCAAAAATGAAGGGCTTGGAACGGGGGTTCCAGCGCTTGGTCTGGTGGCCGAAGTGAACGCCTGCATCGAGCAGGTCTTTGGGCGTGATGCTAATGCTCATGTGGATCTAATGTATCTTCTGACACACAGGTCGGCCAGGGGCCGCCTTGCGATCGAGGGACGTTGATGGTTTTTGTTTACTGACGTTTGGACTGACAGAGCCGGCCAAAAGACCGGTTGCCGAGGGGGCTGGCAAGCGTGAATTGGGTAAAACCAAGAAAAGGCGTTGACAGTCCTTCACCACGTGAGGACGTTCCGCCTCCCTTATTGCAGGGTGGAGCAGCCTGGTAGCTCGTCAGGCTCATAACCTGAAGGTCGCTGGTTCAAATCCAGCCCCTGCACCCAATTTAACCCCTCACATCTTCCCGGTGTGAGGGGTTTTTGGTTTTAGCCCGGGTCGCAATCTATCGCTGGCCAACGGCCACGTCGCATTCGCGGCCGAACGACAAGCGCATTGACGCCGTTTTTGGCGTCTGCCGCTGTCAGACCATCGGGGATCCGTTCCCCGGCAGTCTCCATGCAATTTCGCCCCCTCGGTCGCACTGGTCTCATGGTGTCCGTTCTTGGCTTTGGAGCATCGTCGCTCGGCGGGGTTTTCCGCGCCGTGGGCGAGCGGGAGGGAATCGAGACGGTTCGCACCGCCCTGGATCTAGGCATCAACTTCATCGATACTTCGCCATACTATGGGGCCACCCGCTCCGAGACACTCCTTGGCAAAGCCCTGCAGGGCGTGCCGCGGGAACGATACTATCTCGCCACCAAGGTCGGCCAATACGGGGAAGGCGAATTCGACTTCTCCGCCGGCCGGGTGCTTCGGAGTTGGGAGGAGAGCTGCCGCCGTCTTGGCGTCGACTATATCGACTTGCTGCAATGCCACGACATCGAGTTCGCCGCTCTCGACCAGATCGTGGATGAGACGCTGCCGGCGCTAGTTCGCCTCCGGGAACAGGGACGCATCGGCCACATCGGCATCACCGGCCTGCCGCTTCACGCCCTGCAGCAGGCGGTGAATCGCGGCTCTCCCGGAACGATCGAAACCGTCCTCTCGTTCTGCCGCTACACGCTCAATGACTCGGCCCTCGCAGCGCTCCTCCCTTCCTTCGCCGGCCGGGGGATCGGTGTCATTAACGCGTCCCCCACCGGCATGGGACTGCTCACCGCCCGTGGAGTGCCCCCGTGGCATCCCGCCACGCCCGACATGGTGTCGACGGCCCGGCAGGCGGTCGCCTACTGCGAAGCCAGGGGTGTCGATCCGGTCCGGCTCGCGATTCAATTCTGCGTCGCGGAACCAGCCATCGCGACCACCCTCGTCGGCAGCGCGAGCCCCAACAACATCCGCCGCAACGTCGCCTCCGCGGGCGAGCCCATCGACGCGGGGTTGCTGGCGGACGTGCGTAATATCTTGGCGCCAATTCAGGATCACAATTTCACTCGTGGCCGCCCCGAAAATCGCGATCCCATTGTCGCCTGATCATGCTGCAAATCCAACTTGAGAAACCCGGCCAGTTCATCGCCGTCGACCAGCCGGAACCAATACCCGGTGACGGCGAGGCCCTCGTTCGGGTGGACTCCATCGGGGTCTGCGGCACTGACCTCCACGCGTTCGCTGGCCGGCAGCCATTTTTCTCTTATCCGCGGGTGCTGGGTCACGAGTTGGGGGTCGAAGTGATCGAACCCGGCGGGAAGTCCGGCGCGCTCCGCCGCGGCCTGCGTTGCGCGGTGGAGCCGTATCTGAATTGCGGGCACTGCATCGCGTGCCGCCGCGGAAAAACCAACTGTTGCGAGACGCTGAAAGTTCTCGGCGTCCACGTGGACGGAGGCATGCAGCCGCTGCTCGCCGTTCCCGCCCACAAGCTCCATGCCTCGGCGATCCTGGACTACGAGCAACTCGCGCTCGTGGAGACGCTCGGCATCGGCGCCCACGCGGTGGAGCGCGCCGAAATCGGGCGGGACGATTACGTCTTGGTCATCGGAGCCGGCCCCATCGGTCTGAGCGTGGTGCAGTTCGCGCTACTAAACGGAGCGAAGCTGGCCGTGATGGATTTGAGCCCGGCACGCCTTGATTTTTGCCGGGCCCAGTTTGGCGTCGAGCACACGATCGCCCCAGCGAACGGAGCGGCGCGTCTCCGCGAGATTGGCGGCGGTGACTTGCCCACGATCGTCTTCGATGCCACGGGGAACCCGGCCTCCATGGCTTCGACCTTCGAACTCGCTGCGCACGGCGGTCGGATCGTATTTGTGGGACTCTTCCAGGGGGATGTGGTCTTTAACGACCCCAACTTCCACCGTCGCGAACTCACCCTCTGCGCCAGCCGTAACGGGCTGTCCGGCACGTTCCGAACCATCATCGGGCAGATGGAACGAGGCGAAATCAACACGAAGCCTTGGATTACCCATCGGTTTGCGCTGGCTGAGACTCCGGAAGCGTTTCCCCGCACGGCCAGGGCGCCCGGGCTGCTGAAGGCGATGATTCACGTCGATTAACCGAGGACGCTCGGATCCAACCGGAAACAATTGCATGAAGAAAATCGTCGATCTTCGAGCCTTGGTCCAATCCGGCGCCGATCAGGGGGCTGATTACCATGCGAAGCCGGATGGGCACTGGATTAACAGCACGGTTATCGCGACGCCCCTGAGCAAGTATCCCGAGTACCAAGGAAGCCGACGCTCATTTGGCATCGACGTCCTTGGCACAGTGTTGGTGGAAGTCGAAGCCGAGGATGGGACCGTCGGATTCGCGGTGACCACCGGCGGAGTCCCCGCCGCGTATCTGATCGAGAAGCACTTCCGCCGCTTCGTCGTCGGACAGCCGGCATCAAACCTCGAAGTGATGTTCGACCAGATGTACCACGCCTCCCTGTTTTATGGACGGAAGGGACTGCCGATAAACGCGATTTCGGCCGTGGACTGCGCTGTCTGGGACCTGCTCGGGAAGCTGCGAGGTGAGCCGGTATGGTCCATGATTGGCGGTAAAATGCGGGAACGGCAGCCGATGTATGCCACCGGGCCTCGCCCGGATTTGGCACAAAAACTCGGCTTTATTGGCGGAAAAATGCCACTTCCGTATGGCCCCGCCCACGGGACGGCGGGCATGCGTCGCAACGTGGAACTAGCCGCGCAAATGCGGGAGGCGTGTGGCCCGGACTTCTTCCTCGCTTTCGACTGCTGGATGGCGCTCTCCCCTTCGTATGCACTCCAGTTGATTGAGGCACTGAAGCCCTATGATTTTCACTGGATCGAGGAGTGCCTGACGCCCGACGATTATGCCGGGCACCGGCAACTCGTGGAGCAACGAAGCCACTCGATCATGATTGCCACTGGGGAGCACGAATACACCCGCTGGGGATTCGAGAATCTCCTCAACACGGGCGTCGACCTCGTTCAGCCAGATATTCACTGGTGCGGCGGCCTGACTGAATTGCTCAAAATCAAGGCCATGGCGTCAGCAAAGGGCCGGCTGTGCATCCCCCACGGCTCTTCCGTTTACAGCTACCATTTCGGCATCACGAGTGATGCGACGCCATTCTCGGAATTCCTAATGATGGCTCCCAACGCGGACCAAGTCATCCCCATGTTCACACCGCTGTTTTCGAATGAAACTCTTCCGGTTAACGGACATGTTAACGTCAGCGACGCTCCGGGGTTCGGCGTGGACCTGAATCCGGACCTGCGTTGGAGCCGTCCGTTTCGGCCTTAGAGCGGGTGCCGGTCTCAGGACCGCACGGTCGCAGACCGACGTACCGCGACCTCGGAAAAAAGGAAGCCCGGTTCTTCTTGCGAAGAACCGGGCTATAAACCTGGCAACGACCTACTCTCGCGGGACCTAACGTCCTACTACCATTGGCTGCTCGGGGCTTAACGGCCGTGTTCGGGATGGGAACGGGTGGAACCCCCGGCATGTGGTCACCAGGAAGGGAAACCCGGATTGCTCCGGGTAATTGAAAGAAAATTAGGGTAATCCTTGTTTAAGGAGGAAAAATAAACGCCTAGAACTTTATTAGCGAGGATCTGCATAAACCGGCAAGGTCATTAGTACCAGTAAACTCAACAGGTTACCCTGCTTACATCTCTGGCCTATCAACCGGGTGGTCTACCCGGACCTTGCACCCTCTTGCGAGGGATTGTGATCTTATCTTGGGATGGGCTTGGCGCTTAGATGCTTTCAGCGCTTATCCCTTCCGAACATAGCTACCCGGC
>CANJCM010000064.1 GCA_947472765.1 Opitutia bacterium | reverse complement strand
TTTACGGTCAGCATGACAGGATCGAGGAGCGTGCCGGGGCTCAAGGTGACGCCGTTGAAGTTGACCGTCGACGCGAGGTTACTGCCAAAATCGAGGGTCGACTTCGCCGTCACGTTCAACGCGCCGAACGAGCTCGACGTGCCGTTGAGCGACAGCGAGCCACCGGCGAGGGTAATGTTCAGGTTGGGGTTACTGAAGTTGGCCCCCAGGACGAGCGTCGCACCCGGTCCGATGATGAGCGTGCCAGAACCACCAAAGGTGCCGGAGAACGTGGCCGATCCGCCGCTCAGGGTAAGGCTTCCATTGGTCCCGAAATCGAGGCTGCCCGCGCCGCCGAGGCTGCCGATGGTCTGGCTCGTGCCGAGCAGGGAGAGCGAGCCGCCGGAACCGATGGTCAGCGCGGCCGAGTTATTGAAGGCAGAAGAGGCGTTCGTGACGATCGAACCCGCGGTAATCACGGTGGTGCCAGTGAAGCTGTTCGCACTATCGAGTGAGAGGGTCCCGCTCCCATCCTTGGTCAAACCACCGAGGCCCGAAATCACACCGGTGACGCTGACGTTGCCGTTGCCGCCGACGTTCAGGGTGTTGGATCCAAGGGTCACGCCGCCGCCGAGGGTAAGGCTGCTGGCGTCGGACTGAATCCGGCTGTTGCCGGAGAGCGTCACGTTGCCGTTGATGGCATTATTACCGGCGAAGTTCTCGATCGCGCCGTTCCCGGAGGTGCCCGTGCCATTGATGTTGACGGCGTTCGCAATGCTGATGCCACCCTGCATCTGGAGATTGCCGACGGACGAGACGTTCACGGTGCCGCTGCCAAGAACCGTGTTCGATCCGGAGATGTTCAGCGTACCGTTGCTGACGTTGGTCGTGCCCGCGAAGCCGGAGCCATTGCCGGTCAGGTAGACCTTGCCCGTACCAGCGACGTTCAGGCTGCTGCCCGCGGCGCCGGTGAGGATACCCGCGTAATTCGAATTCGTATTGTTCGGGCCGGCGATGGTCAGGCTGCCAGCTCCCAAGGCGGTCGTGGCCGTCGCGCTCGTAGTACTAAGCTGACCGACGGTCTCGGTGAAACCGTTGACGTTGAAGGTACCGGAGTTCGCGAGCGTCACGCCGGCTCCGTCCGCGATCTGGTTGTTGGCCGCGAGACTGACGCTACCACCGTTGATGAGGAGGCCGCCGTTCGTGATGGCATTCGTTCCCGCCGTCTTATTGAGCGAGAGCGTGCCGGAATTGACGGTGGTGAGACCGGTGTAGGTGTTGGCGGTCGCGCCGCCGTTAAAGGTGACCGTACCAGTGGTCGAAATATCGACCTGGCCTGTGCCGGTGGTGATCTGCGCGACATTGATGGCGCCGGCGCCGGCGAACGTGGTGTTCACGTTGGGCCCGGTGACAGGCACGCCCGTCAGATTACCCGTGAGATTGAGGGTCGTACCAGTGTCCGCCGTGATTTTAGCCGCCGCGGTCTCGGTGATCGTGCCGGAAAGGGTGTTGGTGCCGCTGACATTGCGGATGGCGCCGTTGCCACCGACTCCGGTGCTCGCAATCGAGATGTTGTTGGTCGGCGCGATCCCGCCGGAAAGTTCCAGCGACGCGCCGGAGGAAACGGTCGTCGCACCGGTGCCGAGGGCATTGGTGTTGGCGGCTTGAACCACGCCGGTGTTGACGAAGACGCTGCCGGTGTTGCCGCTGTTGTTGCCCGAAAGGATCAGCTTGCCGGCGCCGCCACCATCGCGAATCAGGTTTTTGGCCGTCGAAGTGATCGGCGCGGAAATGGTCAGGTCGCCGGCCCCGGTGATGTCGACGACCGTGTTGGCACCGAGGACCAATCCACCACTCGTGCTGATGGTCTGGTTGGTCCCACTCTGCTGTTGGATGTACGGAAGCGTGCCGGAGAGCGTCAGCCCGAAGGTGCCACCGATGTCGTAGTTGACCGAAGCGCCGGTACCGAAGCGGAGGCCGGCGACCGAGTTGGCCCCGTTGAGGGTGACGGCGGACTGGCCAACTCCGAGGGTGTTGAAAATCGCGAGTTGGACAGACGAAGGCTTCCCGGATGTCGTCCAATTGTTGTTGGTGTTCCAACTGGCGCTCGAGCTGCCGTCCCATTCTTTACCGGTGACGGCAACCGGGGTGATGAGATAGGCGTTGGCACCGGTGTAGCTGCCAATATTCGCGGTTTGCGTTCCGGACTCGGTCGCCAGACCCAAACCGGAAAAATAAATCGTGCTGACGTCCTGGCCGGCGACCGTGGAAGCCATCTTGTCGGTCCCATTCTCGTAGTTATTGACCACGAGCACGCCGCTCGAAGGGGCGGAATAAGTACCGAAGATGAACGTGTTCAAACCGGCCGCTGCTCCATAATCCAAGGTCGCGCCGCCTTCAGCCGTTAGTGTCCCAATCCTCTCGGACTTGCCGTTCAGATTGAGCGTACCCACCGCGCCGATGGTCACAGCGCTGGCGTCCGCGAGCCGGTCGCTGGCGCCCAGCGTCACCGTACCGCCGGTGATCGTCGTCGTGCCGGTGTAAGTATTGGCGCCGTTCAGGGTCAGCGTTGCCGCGCCCGTTTTTGTCAGGCCGCCGGCCCCCGTGCCACCGTTGGCGATGACGCCGTTGATGACCGAGTCCGTGGTATCGACCTGGACGGTCAGAACCCGGCCGGTGTTGTTATTCGAAAGGTTGATGTTTCCCGTCTGCGTCACGCCGTTCATCGCGAGAGTGAAGGCGCCGTTGGTCTGGGTGAGCGTGCCGGTCGTCGTCACACCGGACAGTCCGGAAGAAGCAGTCAGGGCCAGCGTGTTGTTGAGGGACGAACTGTTGGTCGAAGCCAGCGTGCCGCCGGCCAGGGTGACGGTACCAGAACCGAGGGCTGTGGCGTTGTTCGCGTTGAGGGTGCCGTTGTTGATCGTCGTGCCACCCGTGTAGGTGTTCGCGCCGGAGAGGGTCGCGGCGCCAGCGTCGTTCTTGATGATCGAACCACCCGTGCCGGAAATAATCCCGCTGAGGGTCGTGTTGATGCCCGTGCCATCCAGTGTGATCGCGTTGGCGCCGGCGCTGATGTTGCCGGTCAGGCTGAGGGTGCCGGTCGAATTATTCCGGATGAAGATCGAGTTCGAAAGGCTCAGCGCGGAGTTGATCGTGTTCGTGCCCGTGCCGTGAGTCTGCGACACCGTGATGCCGGAGAAGCCAGGGACACCCTGGTTGTCGAAAGTGAAGGTGTTGTTGTTGAGCGTGAAATTGCTCGGCGCATCGAACGAGAGGGACCGCACGCTGCGATCCGTGCCCGTGTCGATCGTCTGGTTCGTGGAGACGTAAGTGTTGTCGAACAGGATGTCGGCCCCGACGGTCGGTACGACGGTCGGGTTCCAATTGGTATTCGTCGCCCACAGGCCATTGGCCGCCGTGCCGGCCCAGAGGTTGGCGGACAGCGTCGTGACGTTCAGATTCCGAATGTCGTGATAATTGTTAGCGCCGCCCGTGCCGGACGAGAAACCGAACTTGAGCGTCTCGGGCCGCGCGTAACCCGAGAGGTCCATCTGGATGACCGTCTGCGGCGCCACACCGCCCTGCTGCAGGGTCACGGTCAGCTGATTCGTCGCGCTCAGGAGCACCTGCATCGTATTCGTCACTGTCGGGCGGGTCGCGGAGTCGATCGAGGTCGCGAGGGTGCCGCTGCCGCCGAGAAAGGCGTACCCACCGAGATCCTGGCCGGGGCCGCGGACGCCAATCGAATCGGGTACCAAGCCCGTGGTGCCGTTGAGCCCACCCACGCGTCCCTCCGAGGCCGAGGAAAAGTTACCGTACTCATCAATGGCTACGCCAAGGTAGCCGCCGTTCATGCCGTTGATGTTTGAGCCACCGCCGCCCGCAGCCGTCTTCTGCGCGTAACCGATCGAACCGCCGTAGGCGCCGACGCCAAAAGTCTTCGAACCATCGAAGAGGAAAAATGTGATGCCGTCCGCGCCCGTACCACCGTAGGCCTCGTAGTCGAACTTCGCATAGACCGTCGCATTCGCGGACGTGAAGGCCTGATTGAAATACGCGCTGGTCGCCTGATTGCCGCCGGTGCTGGTTAAGCGCAGCCATCCATCGCCTGACGGGTCGCTGACTCCCGAGGTCAGGTTCGGCGTGTAGCCAGATCCGGCGAATACCCAGTTCGGGTCCGCCGTGGTAGAATTCTTGAACGTCTCGGTCACGACCGCCTGCCCGAACGCACTCACCACGCCGGAAAGCGCGAGGAGGACGGTGAGGAAGTGGGGGATCCGTTTCACAAGGCAAATCTAGGGTTATCTCCCCAGTTCGCCAGATCAATTGGCTGCGGGATATACGCCTATAAGGTGGGGAGATACGTCCGTTCGGGCCTATTCTTAAGACTTGTCGTGCGGCCGCGCCTAAAAACAAAAACGCCGGGACCGAAGTCCCGGCGTAAGATTCTAAACAATAGGATCTAACCTACTATTTGATTTCCAGCTGCGGACGCGTGGGCTCCGGCCAGTCGATGTGGTAGAACTGGCCACGCGGCTTGTCCGTCCGCTCGTAGGTGTGCGCACCAAAGAAGTCGCGCTGGCCCTGGAGCAGGTTGGCCGGCAGGCGCGCCGACCGGTAACCGTCGTAGTAGGAGAGGGCGGAACTGAAGGTCGGCACGGGCACTCCGAGTTCGACGGCGGCGCCGACCACCTTGCGCCAGTTGGTCTGCGCCTTCTGAACGGTGGCCTTGAAATACGGGTCGAGCAGGAGGTTCGCCAAGTCGCCCTTCCGCGCGAAGGCGTTGGTGATCTTCTGGAGGAACGCGGCGCGAATGATACAGCCGCCGCGCCAGATCTGAGCGATTTCGCCGAAGTTGAGCGACCACTTGTACTCCTTCTGCGCCTCACGCATGAGCTGGAATCCCTGGGCGTAGGAGCAAATCTTCGAGCAGTAGAGGGCGTCGTGGATCGCGCGGACGAAGGCGGCCTTGTTGCCCTTGAACTTCTTGTTCGGGCCCTTGAGCTGCTTCGAAGCGGCGACGCGCTCTTCCTTCACCGCCGAGAGACAGCGGGAGAACACGGCCTCGGCGACGGTCGGAGCGGGCACACCCATGTCGAGCGCGTTGACGCTCGTCCATTTGCCGGTGCCCTTCTGGCCCGCGGTATCGAGGACGATGTCGACGAACGGCTTCCCGGTCGCGGGATCCTTCTGCTGGAGAATGTCGGCCGTGATCTCGATCAGGAAGCTGTCGAGCATCCCCTTGTTCCACTTGGCGAAAACCTTGCCGATCTCCGGCGCGGACATGCCGAGGACGTTCTTCATGAGGTCGTACGCCTCACAGATCATCTGCATGTCGCCGTACTCGATTCCGTTGTGAACCATCTTCACGTAGTGGCCGGCGCCATCGGGCCCGATGTAGGTGCAGCACGGCACGCCGCCCTTGACGGGCTTGCCGGGCGCAGCGCCCTCGAGCGGGCGGCCGGTCTTCGGGTGAACTTTCGCGGCCACCGCTTCCCAGATCGGCTTGAGCGAGGCGTAGGCCGCCGGATCGCCACCGGGCATCAGCGACGGACCAAAGCGCGCACCCTCCTCACCACCAGAAACACCCGAACCGATGAAACGCAGACCCTTCGCGGCGAGATCCTTCTCCCGGCGGATCGTATCGGTCCACTTCGCGTTGCCACCGTCGATGATGATATCGCCCGCCTCGAAGAGCGGCACGAGGCTGTCGATGACGGCGTCGGTGGCCTTGCCGGCCTGCACGAGGATGACCGCCTTGCGCGGCTTCGCGAGCGACTGCACGAACTCCTGCAGCGTCTTGGTGCCGACAACGCCGCCGGGGGTGTTCGGATTTTCCGCCACGAACGCGTCGGTCTTCTCCGTCGTTCGGTTATAAACCGAAATCTGGAAGCCGTGATCGGCGATGTTGAGCGCTAGATTCTGACCCATTACGGCGAGGCCGATGAGTCCGATGTCAGAGTGGGTTTTGGCCATAACGGTGCGAAAGGAACTACCCTAAGGCCCGCGAAAACCAACCCGATTTTGACAACGCGGCGAAAAAAGGCGCGCGTCCGAGCCGGCCTTAACCACTCAGCGATGCTCGATCCGCCCCTTGGACGGGAAGAAACCCGACAGAAAACTCACCGCCGGCGTCGCCCAGGTGGGCTCGTTCCGCTCATAAATCCAACTGAAGCCCAGCACGGAAAGGAAAAAGCCCGCGACAACCGTCAGGACAACTTTGTTCACCTGAGCCAGCTTCCGGAGGGCGATGACCACGCCGATGATGATGGCGACTCCGATCGCCAGACGAATCCAGAAATCCACGGGGACGTGTTGAAGGTTCTGCCAGACAGTCGACGAAGTGGCGGCCATGTTCATGGCCGTGGTGTTGGGCCCGTTCGCCCCCCTTTCGACTCTAAACCCGTAAACCGCCGGCTTTCGCCAATTTTTTAACGAATCCCGGACAAATCCGCCCGACGCAGGCCGGCAAATACCTCTCCATCAGTGAGCTGGAGGAGCATCCGTGGCGTGATCGCCCCGTGTCGCGCAATTGATCCAAGCCGTCTCACCGCTGGCGTAATGCTCTTTCTTCCAGATCGGAACCCGGGCCTTGGCCTCGTCGATGATGTAGCGGCAGGCATCGAAAGCGGCCCCGCGGTGCTCGGCCGTCACTCCCACCCAAACCGCGAGTTCGCCCAGCTTGAGATGGCCGACGCGGTGAATGCACACCGCCGAAAGGATCGGGAAACGAGCCTGGGCTTCCTCAAGAATGCGCGAGCCCTCCTTCTCGGCGAGCGGGGCGTAGCCCTCGTACTCGAGCGAGTTCACGGGCTGACCCTCGTTGCGGTTCCGCACCCAGCCCTCGAAGGTCACACACGCGCCGGCGCGTTCGTCATCGAGCGTGCGTTGCAACGCGGCGGGATCGAAGGGTTGCGCGGAGAGACGAAACATCGCGGGAAGCTAGCGGCAGCCAGGTCGACCGCCAGTTTTTATGCGGGCTCAACCCCCGGCGACCGGCGGGATGAAGACCACGCGATCACCGTTCTTCAACGGCGCACCAGCGGCGACGAATTCATCATTCACTGCGGCGCGAATCCGTGCGGCCGGCAGGGTGAACCTATGCCGCGCGCGCAGCTCCTCATACAAATCCTGGGCCGTGGCGGCGTTCGTCGTGAGATCTTCCTCCGCGAGGCCGCGCTGTTCCCGGAGGATCGCGAAATATTGGATGCGGACCGATGTCATCGGGTGGGAATGCGGAGCGGCGTGGCCGGTTAGTCAGCGCGATAGTGACTCTTGCCGCCGGTCTTCTCCCGGAGCCGCACATCCTTGATCACGATGCCGTGCGAAACGGCCTTCGCCATGTCGTAGAACGTGAGCGCCGCGACCGTGGCGCCCGTCATCGCCTCCATCTCCACGCCCGTGCGGCCGTGAGTCTCGACCCGACAGTGGATCGTGATTTCGCCCTTCGCCGCATCCGGCTCGATCACGATCTGGCAATCATCGAGCGCGAGTGGATGGCAGAGTGGGATGAGTTCACTCGTCTTCTTCGCGCCCATCACGCCGGCGAGGATCGCGGTGTGAAAGAGCGGGCCCTTCTTCGTCGCGATCTCACCGTCGCGCAACAAGGCTCCGAGCTCCGCGGGCAGCGTGACGACCGCCACGGCATGCGCGGTACGGCGGGTGATCGGCTTCTCGCCCACATTCACCATGGACGGGCGGTTTTTCGCATCGAGATGGGAGAACATGGCAGCGGGAAGACCGGGGACGAAAGCAGGCGGTTTGGCGACGCGAAATCCTAAATCCACGGCCAGAACGGCGCGAGCGTGCCCGCGGGAAACTCCGACGGCTCGGGTGGCAGCTCCACGAAACCGTCCGTGCCCACGAGGCCTGCAAAGTCACCCGACGTGTTGCTCGGATCGGGTTGCGCCAGCATCTCCGCCCGCGGTCCGCTGCCAATCCGTACCGGCAGAAAATAGGTGAGCTTCGGTTTGAAGCTCACCGGCTCGGACAGCGCCGCCACCCGAAACGGCACCGCCGCCAGGCAGCTGGCGTGAGCGAGCGCGGGCAGCACGTAACGATGAAGGCACGTGTACGAAGCGACCGGATTGCCGGGCAAGGCGAAGACCGGCGTCTGCCGCGCGGTCATTCCGAACCAAAGCGGCTTTCCCGGCCGCTGGGCGACCCCTTGGAAAATCTTCTTCACTCCCTGGCGATCGAGCTCCGACGGCAGGTAATCGAATTTGCCCTTGGATATGCCACCCGTGATGACGATCGCATCAAACTCGGCAATGACGTGCCAGAGCAGGTGCTCGATTTCGTGCCGGACATCGCGGAAGTGAAACCGCTCCACCTGCGGATATCCCGCCGCGATCAGCGCGGCGCGCAACGCATGATCGTTGCTGCGCCGGATCTGGTGCGGGGCAACGAGCGCCTCGACCTCCACCAGTTCATCGCCGGTCGCGACCACCGCGATCCGCGGTAGATGGCTCACGGTGCAAACCGCGTGGCCACATGCCGCCGCCACCGCGATTTCCCGACCGGTCAGCCGCGTCCCCGCCCGAATCAGGACGTCACCGGCGCCGTGATCGCTGCCGCGACGGTGCACCGCCTGGCCCGGAGCCAGTCGGACGCTGGCGTTGAGCGTCATCGTCCCCGCGTCCTTCGTTGTGTCCTCGTACGGCACGACAACATCCGCGCCGGCCGGCAGCACTGCGCCGGTCATCACCTCGATACAGGCCGTCGGCTCCGGCCCGAGCGTAAACGCCCGCATGCCTGCCGCCTGCACTGCCTGCACCTGAAACGAACGCTGCCCGGCTGCCACCGCCGCGCTGCGCAAAGCGTAGCCGTCCATGGTGACCCGATCGAATGGAGGCAGATCGCGATCGGCCTTCAGGTCGGTCAGCAGCACGCGACCATGGGCCGAGCCCAGCGCGCAATCCTCCCGGTGAAAGGGCCCTAGATTGTCGCGGATGAGCTTATCGGCCTCGGCGGGGGTGAGCATGGAAACGAGAGGTGTGGCTTTACGCGGAAGTAAAACGGGCTTCATCTCTTGGGCCCGCCGCCCCGCGGCACCTACATGGGTCATCCCACCGACCAGTTCAACCGTCCGTTGCGCGACCTCCGGATCTCCGTCACCGACCGGTGCAATTTCCGCTGCCCGTATTGCATGCCGGCGGACGTGTTCGGACCCGGCCACGCCTTCCTGCGCGACCCGCAGCTCATGAGCCTGCCGGAACTGACGCGGATCGTCCGCGCGTTCATCGGGCTCGGGGTGGAAAAAGTCCGGCTGACCGGGGGCGAACCGCTCCTGCGGCCGGACGTGCCGGATCTGATTCGCACGCTGAAACAGGATCTTGGGGTGAAGGATGTGGCCCTCACCACCAACGGCTGGCTGCTCGAGAAACTCGCGCCGAAACTCGCCGCCGCCGGACTGAACCGCCTCAACGTTTCCGTCGATGCGCTCGACGCTGCCATCGCCGGCAAGCTGAACGGCCTGGGCTTCACGGTGGCCCGCGTGCTGCGCGGCATCGACGCCGCCGCGGCCCAGGGCCTGAAGATCAAAATCAACTGTGTCATCCAGCGCGGCGTGAACGACACCGAGCTGCCGGCGCTCTGCGAATATTTTCGCGAACGCGGCCACCCGTTGCGGTTCATCGAGTTCATGGATGTCGGCAACACGAATCACTGGACGCAGGAGCGGGTCGTGTCCGCGAAAGAGATCGTGGAACGCGTCAACGCCCGCTGGCCGCTCGAGCCCGTCGGTCCCGCCTACCGGGGCGAGGTCGCGTCGCGCTACCGTTACCGCGATGGCCGCGGCGAGATCGGTTTGATCAGCTCCGTCACCGAGCCGTTCTGCCGGGATTGCCACCGCGCGCGCCTGTCCGCCGACGGCAAACTTTACACCTGTCTCTTCGCGTCGCTCGGTTGGGACGTGCTCGGCGCCTTGCGCGCCGGAGCCAGCGACGTCGAGCTCGAGCGTTACCTCAACCGGGTGTGGGGCGGCCGACTCGATCGTTACAGTGACGAACGTGCCGAGGTTCTCGCGACCGGCGAACCCCGCGCCAAGATCGAGATGAGCTATATCGGAGGGTAGGATTTTCGCGCCGCGAAAATCCCACTACTCGTAGCGCGCCGCGCGGCCGAGGTAGTTCAGCATCCAGATTTCCTTCCACACCCGATAGCGGCCTTCCTGAGTGAACTTGCCCAAGTCGTCGCGCTCGGCGTGCGGATAGAGGAAACCCAGCTCCGTGTTCAACTGGTCGAGCTCGTGCTGAACGGAATTCAGATCCGCCAGCGGCTCCGTGGTGAACGGAACCGTGACCGCGCCCGCCGCGGCCAGCCGCGCCCGATGCCGCGCCAGCAACCGCGGCAGCGAACGCCGCCACGGCGCCCGCTCCACGAACCAGTTCTCCGGGTAGAAACCGGCAAACGGGATGTAGAGATTGTCCGTCAGGTAACGGCTGTCGTCGGCGGTGAGCGAGGTCACGGCGTAACACACGGAGATCGCCCCGTTCGCCTGTGGCAGGAAGGTGACTTGGACGCGTACGCTCGCCGCAGCGTCCTGGTAAACGGAAACGCGAAGATAAATCCCGCCGCCAATTTCGGCCTTGAGCGCCTGCACCTGACGAAAGCCCTGACTGCGGAGCCATTCGCGAATCTTCAGCAGGCGCGGCTGTACGGGCCATTCCTCGCCACTGCTGTTCACGGCATAACGCGGAAACAGCGGCAACGGACTCAGGCTGTGCGCCGTGATGGCCATCCAGTTGTAGAGCGTCTCGCCGAGGAACCAAAGGAGGAAGAACACGGCCGCGAGCGCCCAGTAAGGACGATCCATCCATTCGAATTCGCGGACGAGTTGCGCGCCGCCCAGCGACACCACGAACCACCTCAGCCACCGGTCGACGATCGAAAGCACGGGCGACGCGAGACGCAGATTGATCTGCATCAAGACGAGGGAGGCCACCATGGTGGCGATGATGAAGTACGTGGGCTGCATGCCTGATTGCTGCGCGCGGTTAAGCCGACATTCAGCTTAACAGAAAGTGTCGGGCGGAAAAGCCCGACTCCCGGCTCATTCTTAGCTCAGCCGGACCGGCATGATGACGCAGACGAAGTTCTCGAGCGTCTTGAACACGCCCGGGCTGACCTCGTCCTTCACCTCGAAGAACACTTCGTCCTTCGACAGCGCCTTGAGCGGATCCATGATGAAAGCCGGGTTGAACGCCACTTGTAGATCGGGACCGCTGTAGCCAATGGCCATCGACTCGTGGGCCTCTCCGAAATCCGGGCTCTGCGCCGTGATCTCGAGAAGATTGCTCGTGAGCTTGATCTTCACCGAGTTGGCCTTCTCCGAACAGACAAGGGCTGCGCGGTGCACGCACTGCAGCAGGAGTTCGCGCTCCAGCTTGATCCGCTGATGGGTCTCCTTCGGGATGACCTGTTGATAATTCGGATAATTTCCCTCCACGACTTTGGAGTAGAGGTAAACGTGATCGACGAGGCCGCTCGCGTCTTTGTCGGTTGCGATCTGGAACGCAGCGCGGCGTTCGTTGAAGTTGATTTTCACCTTCGCGCCCTTGTCGAGCAGTCGCGTGAGTTCCCCGACGGTCTTGGCCGGCAGGATAATCGCGCCCGAGCTTTCGGCCGGGATGTCCATTTCCTTGGCGATGAGCGCAAGACGGCGGCCATCCGTCGCTACCAGGGACAACTTGCCGTCCTTGAAGTTGAAATAGACGCCGTTGAGGATGTAACGCGTCTCGTCGGTCGACTGCGCGTAAGCGACGCTCTTGAGCATCGAGGCCAGCTCGTCCTGGGCGAGGCTATGCGCCTTTTCCTCGCCGAACTCAGGCAGCGGGGGAAACTCTTCCTTGCCGATGCCCATGATGCGAAAAGTGGAGCCACCCGACGTCAGCTTGATCTGATGATTCGGGGACGCATCGACCGTGACGTCGACGTTTGGCAGTTCGCGGACGATGCCCGCCAAGCGCTTCACCGGCAGCGTGACCGCGCCTGTTTCCTTCACCTCGGCCTTGATCTTGCAGCGAATGCCGAGGTCCAGGTTCGTCGTGGTCAGCGAGATGTGGTCCTTCTCGGCCTCGATCAACACGTTGCTCAAGATCGGCATCGTGGCTTTTGAGCCGACGACGTTGAGGACCTGGGCAAGGCCATTGGCGAAATGGTCGCGGTTGATTTTGAATTTCATGCGGGCCGTACTCCGTGGAGTCTGGTGGAAACTAACAAAGGGTAAAAGGATAGAGGTTCAATAGGAATTATATCAGTAGTCATATGTCCTGCGAACAAGACCAGTAACTTTGATTTTCCCTCGGGAAAACCCCGATCCGCGGGGGTGAAAAACTTTCCGAGTGCTGCGCGTAAACCCCCGGTTGTTCGCACCGGTGGAGTTGCTGGGAAACGGCGCGCAGGTTCCTCACAAATTGCTCGGAACCTGCGGAGGACGCGGGGGAGCAGGCGGCTTGGGGCGGCGCCATTGCCGAAAAAGACCGAAGAAAATGTACGCGAGGCAAATTCCGAAGAGAGCGACTTCCTTGTAGAAAACGACGACCGCAACGACGACGAGGATGAGGATAAAGGACCGAAGCTGGGTCTGCGTCTGCAGGTCGATCGTCTTGCCGCTCGGGTAGCGCACGGTGCTCACCATCAGGACGGCGACGAGCAACATCAGGAACGGAAGCGCGAGCGCCCAGCTCTTGAGTGAGCGATCGGTTTCCGCGAGTTTGAGCAGGAAGAGCACGAGGGCGGCGACGGTGGACGCGGCAGCGGGCACCGGCAGTCCCACGAAGTCCTTCGACGATTCCTTCTTCCCGCGGTGAAGCAGCGGGTTCGTGATCACGTTGAACCGCGCCAGCCGGATCGCCGCGCACAGCAGGTAGACGAAACCGATGAACCAGCCGATGTAGCGGAACCAGAGGATACCCTGGGTGGGTGAAAGGATGAGGTAGAAAGTCAGCAGCGTCGGCGCCATGCCGAAGGAGATGACATCGGCCAGCGAATCGAACTCGGCTCCAAACAACGATTCACGCCCACCCATGCGGGCCAGCCGGCCATCGAGCATGTCGAACGCGGCGGCGCCAAAAATGAACCACACCGCGTATTTGTAATGCTCGGCGTTGGTCCCGCTGAGGTACTCGCCCGTGGGCGAGGTCTCCGCGAGTCGCGCCTGGATGCACTCCACGATCGCCATGAAGCCGCAGAACAGGTTTCCCGCGGTCATCAGGTTCGGCAGGAAGTAAATCCGGCTGGCCTGCGTTACATTGTACGGGTCCTCGCGACTCGCGAGTTCCTCATCCTCGTGGCGACGGGGAGCGTTCATTTGGTCAGGCTCTCCAGATATTTCCAAAACTTCGAGTGCTGTTCGACGAGCTGTTGCTCCGAAACCGGGAGCTTGTTGCGCAGCAGAAAGTCCTCGAGCGAGTTGCGGTGAAGAATGTAGTCCACGTGGAGGGTTTCGCCGTGGGCCTCGAAGTAGAACCGGAATTCGCCCGACCGCAGGCGGTAGAGCGAACGCTGACCCCGCTTGAAATGACCCAGCGGTTCCCGCGGATTGGCGATGTCCGCGGGCTTGAGGCTCGTAATTGGGTCGATGGCGTCGAGCTGCGCCAGCTTGTCGAGCTTGTTGAGCTCGCGCATGGCCTGCTCGGAAAAGTTCACTTGATACATGTTCGGGCCGCGGCCGGCGTCACCGGGCTGCGGCGGGTCGTTAACGGACACTGCGTGTCCCAGTCGGGCAACGCTATTCCTTGCGACGGAGCGGCCACGGGGTTGCGTTTGCCCCCGGGGTGCCGGCGCGTATGCTCGGGTCCATGTCCGTCAGCCTGACCGAGATTCGCGGCGCGCAGCGACGAATTGCCGGCGGCGTCATTGTCACGCCCTGCCCGGAGTCGATCCCGCTCTCCGAAATCACCGGCGCCCGGATCGTCTGCAAACTCGAGAATTTTCAGCGCACCGGATCCTTCAAGGAACGCGGCGCCCGCAACGCCCTCCGCCAGCTTCCCGATGCAAAACAGCGGCAGGGAGTGATCGCGGCCAGCGCAGGCAATCATGCCCTCGGGCTCGCCTATCATGGCCAGTTACTCGGCATTCCGATCACGGTCGTGATGCCCGAATACGCGCCGCTGACCAAGATCATGACCTGCGAACGGCTCGGCGCCCGCGTGCTCGTGCGCGGTCGCGACTTCACGGAGGCCCGCACCGAGGCAGACCGGTTCGCCGCGGCGGAAGGCCTGACCTACATCCATGGTTTCGACGACCCGGCCATCATTGCCGGCCAGGGTACGGTCGGGTTGGAACTGCTGCGCCAGGTGCCGGATCTGGATGCCATCCTTTGTCCCGTGGGCGGTGGCGGACTCATTGCCGGGCTGGCCGTGGCGGTGAAGGCACTGTGCCCGCGGGTGAAAGTGATTGGCGTGGAGAGCGCCGCGACGCCGAATCTGAGCGCGGCCTTGCGGGCGGGACGTCCGGTGCGCGTGCCGCGGCGGGCGACGCTGGCGGATGGACTCGCCACGCTCACAGTCGGGGAAAACGTTTTCGAGCTCGCCCGACGCCACGTGGATCAAGTGATCGCGGTGCGCGAAAACTGGATCGCCCTCGCCATCCTGCGGATGCTCGAGCTCGAGAAGACCGTCGTCGAAGGTGCGGCGGCCGTTCCGCTCGCGGCGATGATGTCGGGCCAGTTGCAAGGGCTGCGCGGCAAGCGCGTCGCGCTCGTCATCAGCGGTGGCAACATCGATCCGCCCATTCTCAGCCGTGTGATCGAAAAAGGACTCGTGCACGACGGCCGGCTGACGCGATTCACCGCGCGGATCAGCGATCGCCCGGGCGGCCTTGCCGAATTTTGTGCGGCGGTGGCCGCGGCGGGAGCGAGCATTCGCGATATCGCGCATGACCGGGCGTTCAGCGGCCCGGATGTGAGCGCGGTCCGCGTGGTATGCACGGCCGAGACGAGGAACCGCGCGCATATTTCCGCGCTGCACCGATCACTGAAGCAGCGGGGCTTTCCGCTGGGTTGAACGGCGCCCGTCTGGCTGAACACTCCCCGCCCTTCGGGCACCCCGCTCGAGCCGGCCCTGCACCGATCAGTGGACGTTCCGTCGCACCTCAGGCAGCTGTGGACGGTGGGGGCACCGTCCCTCCATGGATTGCTCCTTGAAAGGAGAGCGAACGGAGGTCTGAACGATCCGCCTACCCTGGAGGGCGGGTGCCCACACCCGCCGATTTCGTTCCACGGCCTCGTTCCGGCGCGAGAGGCGTGGCGCGCCGCGCCGGGGTGTGTCAGGAATTCGCGCCACGGAAATTGCATCGCCAGCATTCGTGCGAACCGCGTCAGATGTCCGGCGCGCGATGCTTAAACGGCTGCAACACCGGATCGGCAGGGCGGGGCAGGGACGCGGGCTCCGCGTCTTCGCGTGGTGCGCGCTCCTGGCGACGATCGGGATGGGAGGGCTCACCCGACTGCGGGCGGTCGAACTGGATATTCCGCTCTTCGCCGGCGGCTACGGGACGGCGTTCTACGAGGAGACCGCGCGCGAGTTCGAAAAAATCCGGCCCGATGTCCGGATTAAAATCTACGGTGACCCGCGCATCTCGGACAAACTCCGCGTCCGAATCATCGACGGCAACCTGCCGGATGCGATGCTCCCCTTCAACGTGCTCATCCCCGCGCTGGTGAAGGCGGGCAAGCTGCGCGATCTCACGCCGGAGCTCGACGGTCCCAATTGGGAGGGCGATGCCCGCTGGCGCGACACGATCCTGCCGGGAGCATTCGATGCGTGGCGCATCGATGGCGGCACGTATGGCGTGCCGACAAGCTACGCTTGCTGGACGATCTTCTATAACCAGGCGCTCTTCCGCACCCATGGCTGGACGGTGCCGCGCACGTGGGACCAGTTCTTCATGCTCTGCGATCAGATCGCCGCCGCGGGGATCGCGCCCGTCAGCCTCACCGGCATCTATTCGAACTACCCCGACGCCATTCTGCGATCCGCTTATTACAACCTCGCCGGCGCCGCGGGCTGGAGCGCCCTCAGCGATCTCGCGCCCGGGGCCCGGACGGACCCGCGCTACGTGCGAGCCGCGGAAGTGCTCCAGCGCATCACGCAGCACTACACGTTGAAGGGCTGGGACGGGGCCACGCACACAGCCGCGCAGCTCGCCTTTGTCGACGGCCGCGCGGCGATGTGCGTCTCCGGTTCGTGGATGCTCTACGAGATGGGCGACAAAATTCCGGCCGGTTTCGAACTCGGCGTGATGAACTTCCCCGTTTTCGCCGACGGCGTGTCGGATCCGACGACGATCCAGGCGAGCTCGGATAATTTTTTTGCCTTCGCCACAGGCGATCCGGTGCGCGAGCGGGCCACGATCGATTTCCTGCGTTTCCTCACTTCGCGCGCCCGCGCCGCCGCCTTCGTCCGGCGCACCGATGCGCCGACCGCGATTCGCGGCGTCCCGGTCACCGCGTTTTCTCCGCGGATGCAGCCCGTGGCGACGCTGATTCAGAACGCCCGTGAAACCTTCAACATGCCGCAGATGATGCTGCAGCCACCCACGCTGCGCCAGGGGCTGATCGATGCGCGAATCGAGCTGATGGCGGGGCGGGTGACGCCGCAGGAATTCGGGGCTCGCGTGGAGGCTTCGGCCGAGGCGGATCGCGCCCGGGCGGCGGCGCCGACGGAAATCGAATATCGTCATCCCGTCGCCGGCGGGGCGCTGCTGGCGGGGTTGGTGGCGCTCGCCGCCTGGATGGGACTGCGACGCGGGCGGCGCGTTGGGGCCGCGGCCGTCGGCGATTCCGCCAATCGCGCGGCGAGCACGGGGGCCGGTTATTTCGGGCGGCTGCGCGGTTCGGTGGCCCTCGGGTTCGTCGGTCCGGCCTTTCTCGTTTACGGACTGTTTGTGCTCGGACCCGGAATGGCCGCGCTCGGCTGGGCGTTCACGCAGTGGGATGGGATGGGTGAGCGCGTGTGGACCGGTATCTTCAACTTCAAGTGGCTGCTTTTCGAGAGCGATCTGTTCTGGGCCGCGCTCAAAAACAACGCCTTCCTCATGGTGGTGCCGGCCTTCGTCGTCCTGCCGCTCGCGCTGGGACTGGCCTATGCGCTGCACCGTGGCGTGTGGGGCGCGAAGTTTTTCCGGGCCGTGTTCCTGTTCCCGAATCTGCTCGGAGGCATCGCGGCCACGCTGCTCTGGATGAGCGCCTATGCGCCGCATGGCGGACTCGTGAACGCGACCCTCACGGGACTTGGCGATCTGCTGCACCTTGAGGTGCTGCGCGGGTACGAGTCGCATCCGTGGCTCGCGCCGCGGCACCTGTATTGGTCGCTGATCCCGATTTATCTCTGGATGGCGTGCGGCTTCAACCTCGTGCTCTACCTCGCGGCGATGGAGGCGATCGATCCGCAGTTGTACGAGGCGGCGGAGCTCGATGGCGCCTCGGCCGGGCGGCAGTTCTTCAGCATCACGCTGCCGCTGATCTGGGAAGTCGTCGTGATCTCGGCCGTGTTCATCGTCATCGCGGGGCTGAATGCATTTGAAATGATCTGGCTGCTGACCTCGCAGGATCCCGACACCAGCACGCACACGCTCGGCACGCTGATGGTGACGTCGATGTTCAAGGAATTCCAAGTCGGCCGCGCCACGGCGATCGCCGTGATGCTCTTCGTCCTCGTGATGGCCGGCAGCGCGGCGCTGATGCGGGCGCTGAAACGCGAGGCGGCGGAATGAAACGGGCCGGACATTTTGAAAGCGGAGGACGCAGAGGACACAGAGGCAATTCAAGATCTGAGGCCTGGCGTTCGATTCCATCACCCACGATTTGGGATTATCGCAGATTTGAATGTTTCGATGTTTCCCCTCGGCTCGGCTCCGTGTCCTCCGTGTTAAGAAATCCGGGTTCCGGGCTGGAGTCGTTCGATCCACTCACCGACGGAGTCATTGCCAAGGCGATGGCGGTCCATACCGCACTAGGACCCGGGTTGCTCGAATCAACTTACGAAGCCTGTCTCGCCTTCGAGCTGGAGCAGAACGGATTCTTCGTGGAACGGCAGAAAATCTTGCCGATTGTTTACCACGGGATGCGATTCGACGAGGGCTACCGGATTGATCTGCTGGTCGAAGGGACGGTCTTGCTGGAACTGAAAGCGGTCGAGCAGGTGCGTGATGTCCACCTCGCTCAGCTTCTCTCGTATCTTCGCCTCTCTCACTGTCCGGTGGGCCTGCTGCTCAACTTCAACGTGGCGCATCTTCGCGAAGGCATCCGCCGCGTGATCAACACCCCACGACAGTAACTCCGCGCCCTCCTTTAACCTCTGTGTCCTCTGCGTTCCAAAATAGATCCACGTCCAGGCCGACGCTCGGCCGCGGGCTGCTGGTCTCGGTGTTGATCGGCTACGCCATCTGGGTCGTGCTGCCGATGCTCTGGGTGGCTTACTCGTCGCTGAAGGCGGACACGGCGATCTTTCGGAACGCCTTTGCGCTGCCGCCGCTTGATGATCTCCACACCGAGAATTACGTGCGCGCCTGGCGGGAGGCGCGGTTCGGCGATTATTTTTTCAACAGCGTGCTGGTGACCACGATTTCGGTCGTGCTGATCGTCGGGCTCGGCGCCCTGGCGGCCTACGCGCTGGCGCGCTTCTATCATCCGGCCGGGCGCTTCATATTCTGGCTGTTCCTCGCGGGCCTCACCATTCCCGCGCAACTCGCCATCATTCCGCTGTTCTTCGAGCTGCGCACGATGGGCCTGCTCAACTCGCGCACCGGGCTGATTCTGGTCTACACGGCGAATGGCCTGCCCTTCGCCGTCTTCGTGCTCGCCGGATTCTTCCGTTCGCTGCCGCGCTCGCTCTACGAGGCCGCGGTGATCGATGGCTGTGGGGAATTTGCCGCGTTCTGGCGCGTGCTCCTGCCACTGGCGCGGCCGGCGCTGGTCACGGTCGCGATCTTCCAATTCATCGGCGTGTGGAAGGAGTATTTCTTCGCCTTCATGCTCACAAGCGGCGACATCGAGGGCGGCGCCCGCACGCTGCCCCTCGGTCTGGCGAATCTTTCGATCACCGCGCAATACCGCAGCGACTACGGCTCCCTCTTCGCGGGCATCGTGCTCGTGACGCTGCCCATCCTCTTCGTGTACCTGCTGCTCCAGCGCCAGATCGTGAAGGGCATCGCCGCCGGGGCACTGAAGGGCTGAGTCCGCTTGGTTTTTAACGCAGAGGACGCAGAGGTTAAAGGAGGGCGCAGAGGATTAGGTGGAAAGGAAGGACAACGCCCGGGAAGCCCGGTGGTCGAGAGATGGCCCGGCGGCGAGCGCCGGCCCTACCACTCCCAGCCCGCGCGATCGCGCGGGCCTAGGGAGCCCGCGTCAGCGGGATCCCGTCCAGAAGTCCCACAAGCCACCCGCCTGCTCAACGATCGCGTCGCTGTCGGACGCGAGCACATAGCGTTCGGCGGCGAGGTTCCGGACCGCCGCGCGCACCTGGGCGAGATAAGCGTCCCGATTCGGATAGCGCTCCGCGATCGACGGACGCGAATCGCCGTTGGCGGCCCGTTCGTTGCGGTTGCGCGCGAGCGGAATGGTGGAGCCGGCGAAACTGAACAGCTCGGCCGGTGCACTGATGGAGGGGGCCCGCAGGTTCCAGCCGGTGTAGGTGGCGAGTGGAACTTGCAGCCACGGCATCCGGATGCCGGAGGTCTCGTTGCCGTCGGCGTCGACCTGCGGGAGCAGCACGGGATACGACGATCCGACGGAGGGGGGCTCGATCGTGACGATGCCCTTGCTGCGGAAATCGGGACCGTATTGGAGCGACGCGGCTTCGTGGATCCGGTTGGGAAACGCCACGCCGGGCAGCCGCGGGAAACGCACCTCGGTCAGCGGAACCAATTGCCCGTTCGCGAGGCGCGGGTACGCCGACACGGGCGGTTCCGTGCCGTCCACAATCCAGCGGTTGAGTCCGAGCAGGAGGCTCCGCAGCGCCCAGCGATAGTCGTTCGAGTTCGCGAGATTCTGCGTGCCGGCGCGCACCGGAGGGAACGCGGTGGCCGGTCCATGCTGCGAGCCGGGGATGAAATAGATCCGGGTGTCCGGCGGTGGCGGAAAGTCTTTCGAGCCGTCGACGCTCGTGTGGATCAGCGAAGCCGTGCGGCCGTAATATTCGTAGGCGCCGTTGGTGTAGAAAATCTTCGGCCGCGTGCCTGACTTCGTCGCGCGATCGAGCAGGCCTTCGTTCCTGCCGGTAAATGGATCCGACTGCGCCGTGTCGGTGAAGGGAAACATGTCCGTCGGGTAGAAAAAGTTGAAGAACGGCCGGGCGTCGCGGGACGGCTGCGCGAACCGGTGATTGAAGCTGCCGCGGCCCGCGCCCGCGACGTGCGCCCAGACCGCGTCGAAGACCCGTGCGCCCTTCTCGTCCTCATTGAAACCGAAGTAGAGGAAGGTGCGCAGGAAGCGCCCGCTCTGCGAGGAACCCATCGCGATGGCGCGCTGGATGCCGGTGGTGGCGCGCTCCTGCTTCAGGTGCGAGATGAGATCGCGAATTGCGGCCGAGCCGAGTCCCACCAGCACCGGATTCTCGGCCTTGTAGACCAGTTCGTAGATTTTTCCCGGCTCGAAACCCGCCGGCAGGATCACGTTCTCGCGCTTTGCATCGAGCTGCCACTGGGCGCGGGGAATTGTCCGGCGGGCGCTGTCCCGGCGATCGCGCACCGTGAGCACGAGCTCGGGATCGTTCGGATTCGCGACGGCGTAGGCGAGGTGGTTGCGATCGGCCACGTAGATCTGCGTGCTGCGCTCGTCGGGCACAAAGTCGGCGCGCACCAGCCCCGTGATCGACTGCGTCCCATTACGGGCGGCGGGGGCGGTGTGCGTCAGCAGCTTGTCCTGATTCGGGGTGTCGAACTGCCAGCCGAGCCACACGAGCGTGAAACCCTGGGCAAAGAGAAACCCGTCGCCGATTTCCGCCGCGCTGCGGGGATCGTTGGAGGTTGTGCCGCGGTTGAACAGCATCAGCAGATCCTTGCGGCCGCGATTCGCCACTTGGAAAAACGCCGTGCCGTTGCCGCGGGTCGGATCTTTTGGCTGCAGGATGTAAAGATCAGAGGAGAACTCGACCAGACCGGCGGCGTTGCGCGGCGCGAGGTCGATGTCGGAAATGCTGCGGTTCGCCGGGAGCTTCGGATCAACTGCGAAGTAGGCCTTGCCCACGATGCGTTCGTACGGCGGCGCGTCCTTCGCTGCCGCCGAAGGCAGAACATCCGATCGTTCCGTCACCTCGATTCGCACCACCCCGGCGAAGGCGAGGCGGCACAACAGCACGGCGATCACCAGCAGGGGCAGGGGTCTCATTTTGCGAGTAGAGCCCGGCCTCGCCAGTCGGGGCAAGCCGGTTTGGCCGCGCCGCACGGCGGCGGGCGCCTTGAAAGCCGAAGTTTACTGAGTGGCCCGCTGCGTGAGCAGCGGGAAGACGGCAAGGGAGTCATGAAGCGTGGTCCCTGCCCTCACGGGCAGGGCTACGCCAAACATCGGATTTCGGTCTGACGCTCCAGGCTTCGCCGCACGCTATTCGGTGGGCAAATTCTGCTGCCGTAAAACCGCCCGCGCGGACTCGGCATCCTCGTCCTGCACCTGCACCCGGATGCTGTTCATGCTGCCCATGAAGATCACGGGATCCGTTTGGGCCGTGAGTTCGTCGGGCACGAATGCCGCCACGCCACAGCCGTCGAGGACGGACTTGAGCATCATTGCCTGATCGATGGTGAGGCAGCGCGCGATGGTCGTCATGATCGGAGCCTAAGCCAGATTCAGCTCCATCGCCAGATCGCAGCGTCCGGAATGCACGCCGCCGCAGCGCGGCTGGAATCCGGCCCGCCGGTAGAGGTCGAGGGCCGACTGCAACACCTCCGCGGTTTCCAGCGTAATCGTCCGGGCGCCGAGAGCGCGCGCCCGGGTCAAAGCGTGCTCGAGCAGCCGCCGGCCCTGGCCGCGTCCGCGCCACGCGGCGGCGAGATACATCTTCCGCAACTCGAGCGTGGTCTGGTCGACGCGGTACAAGCCGACGCAGCCGATCACGGTCGGCGTCGAATCGGTCAGCACGAAGAACTCACCGCCGCGTCCAAAATAATGCGCCTCCAGGTCGTCGAGGTCCGCATCCGTATGCGCATCGGTGGCGAGGCCGAATTCGCGCAGGACGCCGAACACGAGGGCGCGCACCGCTTCGCCGTCCGCGGCGACCGCGCGACGCAGGATCGGTTCGGTGGTCGGCATGCGGGGCAGCAAAGTGCGGGGGGGCGAAGTTGTCGAATTCGCACCGAAAGGGGCGGGAAATGTGGCACGGGTCTCCGACCCATGGAGTGCATTACGGTTTCGGTCCGGGCGACACGGGTCAGAGACCCGTGCCACGGGGGAGCCAGTTCGCAGAGCCAGTTCGCTCACTGGAGGGCCGGTGCCCCCACCGGCCAAAGCCGGAGCGTGAAGCCATCCCGGCGGGTGAGGCACCCGCCCTCCATGGAATGTCGGTCCGTCCCTGGCTCGTTCTTTCCCTCGGGCGTGGACGAGCCCCGCCCCTACACCTGAGAAACCTCGGCCAGAATTCGTAGGGGCGCGCCTCGTGCGCGCCCGATTTCTTGCGGCCAAAAGGGGACGTAAGCCGTTTCGGCGGGAGGACATCCGCCCGCCCTCCATCACTTCACCCGGGCGTAAACGAGACAATCGCGGGGCTCGGACCCCAGGTTCGGCGCGACATGCCAGCGGCGGAGGATGCCTTCGCGCGTCATCCCGGCCTTCTCCATCACGCGGGCCGAAGCGGGATTCTCGACGTCGCAGAAGGCCCACGCGCGATAAAGCGACGGCTGCGCGAGACTCCAATCGACGAGATACTTGAGCGCCTCGGCGGTGAAGCCATGGCCCCAGAATTTTCGCGCGAGTGCGTAGCCGAACACCGCCTTGTCGCCTTCGATCGTGACGCCGATCGAACCGATGGGTGTGTCGGTGCCCTTCAGGCAGAGCAGCCACGGCAGGTGTCCGCTGCCTTTTTCCCAGTTCGCGACACATTCGCGGAGAAACGCATTCAGCGGTTCAAGCCGTTCGTAAGCGCGCCACGCCAGGTAGCGTGTCACTTCGGGATCGCTCGCGTAGGAATTGAAAAGCGCCGGTCCGTCGTCGAGGCGCGGCTTTCTTCCGGCCAGGCGGGCGGTCGCAAAACTGACTGGGGGACGAAGCATGTGCGATCGCGACCGCCGGGCTCTCGAGGTCGACGCGCCGCGTTACTTTGCGGGCGCCGGCCGGGCCCAGTCGCCGCGGAGCCAGTCGGCCACGAGGCCGATCTGATGTTCAGTCAAAGTCTTGTCGGGACCGAAGGCCGGCATGCGATCGTTCCGCTCGCCGTAGAAGCGTTCATGGGACGCGTCGGAGATGAACGCCACGAGCCACTCGCGTGAGCCGTAGCCACTGAGGTCCGGGCCGTCGCCGGCGTTGTCGACTTCGTTGAACTTGTGGCAGTCGGTGCAGCCAAGCAGCGTGCCCGACATCGCGGCCTTGCCGTCCTCGATGAGCTTCGCATCGCGGACATCAGCGGCGGCTTGGCTGCCGAGTTTCGCCTCGGCGGAGAGAGCGATCACGGCCTTCCGCAGCTCTTCCTTTTGCGCCGGGTTATATTCGGCGGTGTCCTTCACGAACTTCACCATGTCGCTGTCTTCCTTGAAATGCGTGCCACCCCAATACTGCGGCGTGTCGATGCGGGCGGGATCGAGCAGGCCGCTGATCCACTCGCGGCTGCCGAAGCCTTTCAGGTCGGCGCCGGAAACCTCGTCCTTCGGCTGCTTGCCGAGTCCGTCGTGGCCGTCGTACCGGTGACAGGAGGCACAATTCTGCGCGAAGAGTTTCGGCCCCTGGGTGAGCGAATCGTTGTGCAGCAGGGTGACTGCGCCCGTGATCGGGATGCCGCCACGGGCAAGTTCAACCACGCGGGCCGCATCCCGCTTCGCGACCTGCACGCCGTGCTGGTACTCGACGTTCTTCGCGTCCTCGGCCATCGCGAGATAGGTCAGCATGCCGACGCCTCCGAGCATCGCCCAGAGGAAGGCGACGTTGAAACGGTGCCCGAGCTTCCAGCGGCCGAGGTACGGCATCGCGATCAGCACGCCCATCAGGATCGTCGGCAGGATGATCGCGCCGATGATCTCGGTCGTGCCCGGGAAGTATTTCAGGAGCTGGAAAAGGAAGAGGAAGTACCACTCTGGACGCGCATCGTACGGCTCGGAGGGATCGGCCGGGGCGTCGAGCGGCGCGCCGTGGTGACGGATGACGAAGAACAGAATGACGGCGAGGACGGCGAGGCAGACGACCGCGTCGCGGAAAACTTGATCCGGCCAGAACGCAGCATCCGGGCGGCGGCGCGGTTCCTTCGGCGTGATGCCGTGGCGCCGGAACAGATAAATGTGCGCGACGATGAAGGCGATGATGCCCCCGGGAATCACGCCCGCGTGCAGCGCGAAGAACCGGGTAATCGTGTGGTGTCCGTAGTCGGCCGAACCCACGACGATCGTCTGCACGGCGGGTCCGATGACCGGGGTGATGGCCGCGATGTTGGTCGCGACCGCGGTGGCCCAATAACCTTTTTGATCCCACGGCAGCAGGTAGCCGGTGAGGGAAAGCGCGAGCGTCAGCAACAGGAGCAGGACGCCGGTCCAGAAATTCACCTCGCGCGGAGCTTTGTACGCCCCGTCGATCACCACCTGCATGAGGTGGAAGACCAGCAGCACGGTCATCGCCTGAGCGGTGAAATGATGCAGCCCGCGGAGGAACCAGCCGCCCCACATCTCATACTGGATGTAGTAAACGCTCTCCCACGCCGTCTGGGAACTCGGGCTGTAGGCGAGCCACAGGAAGAGACCCGTGACCACCTGGACCGTGAAACAGAAGACGAGCGTGCTGCCCCAGGCGTAGCGCCAACGTGCGCCACCGGGGACATTCTCGAACAGAGTTTCGTGCAGCAGCTTTTTGTAGCCGGTGCGATTATCCAGCCAGTCGAGCGAGGCCTTCATCACACGGGAATCTTTTCGGACACGCCCTTGCGGAAGTTCTGGAACTTCACCCAGACCTCGTTGCCGTTCCGAATCTCCACGGGCAGCTCATCCAGCGCCCGCGGGCTCGGGCTCTTCGGATCGAGAATCCGGCCATCCGTCGCGAAGCTGCTGTTGTGACACGGGCAGAAATAATGGTTCTGCCCGGGCCGGAACCCGACCGAGCAACCGGCGTGGGGGCAGACGGAATTCAGCGCGCGCACCTGGTTCGGGCCGGTGCGCTGCAGATAAACGGAGCCGATCGCGACGTTCGGCGTGCGGTTCCACGCGTCGACGCGGGTGGCGATGACCGGCAGTTTCACGGGTTCACCGTTTTCCGGCAGCGAACTGAGCGAACCTACTTTCACGGCGCCGCTGGTCTCCGACTTCCGCCGCAACGGATCGACGAGCACCATGAGTCCGGCGAGCGGAGGCACCACGGCGACGATGCCGCCGATCACCACGGCGGCGGCCTTGGTCAGGAAGCTGCGACGATCGGTCGGGGGTGGGACGTGGGAGGAATCCATCGCAGGGAAAAACGAGCCGGAGCGGCCCGCCGCAGCAAAGACGAATCGCCGCGGCGATCGTTGCAACCCGGAATCCCGTCACCACGCCAGATGAAGCCGGCCGCAGCGATCGTAGTAGCGGGAGTGGCGCGCTCCGCGAAATGGCATTTCGCCTTCCGGTGCTTCCGTTTGCGATGGATGGCGGGTGTCCTCACCCGCCGAAGCAGCCTGACACTTTTGTCATGGCCGGTGGGGGCACCGGCCCTCCATCGAACGGCGACGAAATGAGGCCGGGCCTGAAATCGAAAATCGAGAATCCAGAACCCAAAATCCAAAATCACGCCACGGCCTCGCGCACAAGTCCCGCAATCCCCGGCTCGAGCTGCAGCGCGAGTGCGGCCTGCTGGGCCGCCGGGCTCATCTTCCGCCAGGTCTTCCGGAGGATATCGATGAACTTCTCCCGTGGATACTCCGCGTGCTGGGCGGCAAAGGCCTGAATCTCGTTCTCGAGGAAGACGAGGCAGGCGGCGTCTTCGAGGGCCTGAGTGCCGGCGTTGGTCTTGAGCCCCGTCTTCGAGACCCACGTCGCCACCTCGGCGGCCTCCGCGGTGCCGACACCGGCTTCGAGGAGCAGTGCCCGGGCCCGCTCGGCTTGTTTGACGTAGAGCGAGCGTCGCCAGGCGTGGTAGCCGGGCTTGTCGAGCGGGAAGCTCGCCCGTGGCACCGACCAGCGTTCGAGATGCTGGCAACGGGCGGCGAGCCGCAGCACGGGATCCGCCGCGGGCACGAGTCGCGCGACCCATGCTTCCATCCGATCGGCGTAGACCAGCTCAGCGGCGCGGCCGTCGGCCGTGCGCGCCGGGTCGGCGGCGTGTGCGGCATCAATCAACTCCCGGGCCCGGCGGTGGACGTCCATGGCGCGCGAGTCGAAACCGTTGCGCCAATCCGGGCAAGCGGCAGATTCGGGAGTGATTTTCGATTTTGGATTCTCGATTTTCGATTGGAGGACATGAAAAAGAGAAGAGCTGGCCGAATGGAGAAAGCCGGGGAATCACCAACCCAATCGAAAATCGAAAATTCCCCCATGCCGCCCCCCGACGATTGCCGCCGCTGCGGTGCCTGTTGCTTTTCGGAGTCCGCGATGTTCGTCCGCGTGACCGGGGACGACTGGACGCGGCTCGGCCCGGACGCGGAACGGGTTGCTCAATTCATCGGGCACCGGGCTTACCTCAGGATGGAGCGCGGCCATTGCGCGGCGCTCGAAGTCCGCCGCGATCCGGACGGCGCGCTGGATTTTTTCTGCACGATCTACGACCTGCGTCCACAGATCTGCCGCGATCTCGCCCGCGGCTCTCCCGAGTGTCACGGGGAGAGGGCACTCAAGCGCTCGGAGACTTTGAACCGCTAATTTTCGCTAATTGGGCGCTAATTCGATCCCAGACTTCGGAACCACTAACTTTCACTAACCTGTCACTAACGCCGGCATCGTGGCCTTCGGTTCTGATTAGTGACCAATTAGCGAAAATTAGTGGTTCAAAGGCTTGGGAACGTTGACCCCTGGATTGGGGTTTTGCGGCGCTCGTCGGGACACGAGGAGAATGCCCAGCCTGTGGGCATGGTAAAACTCAACTCCTCCTCCCCGGCGGCGGATGCCGCGGTTCGCGCGGCCCGCCGCGCCCAACTCGTTCAGCAGATCGAAGCCCTCGGCGGCTTCGTGCCCGCGCCCGGCCCGGGCGAAGTTTCCGACCTCGAGCTGGACTTCCTCCAGCGGATTCTCGCCACTGAGACCGGACCGTACGTCAGCAACCGCGAGTGGCTTGAGCGCGAGGGCGTGTTCTTCGTCCCGCCGGGCGAAATTCCGCTAGGCGCGGTCGAGCCGGAGCTGTGGCGGCTGATCATCGCACTCGCCGGAGCCCGCGTTTTCATCGGCTACACCGATCATCTTTCGGACGCGGAACTCTACCAGCGGCTCTGGGACGAGGTGCTGCCCGACGAATTGCCGGACCTGCCCCGTTCGGAGGCGGATGGGTTTCACTGGGATTTCTCGGACGCCGGCGGCGAGCCAAATGCCTGGCTCGCCTACTATGCCTCGGACGAGGAGCGCGAGCGGTGGCGCTCGGAGTTCCCGGAGATCATGATCCCTCCGCGCTGCCGGCCGCCGTATGCCCGCGACCACCGGCTGCCGCAAAGGGACTGAGGGGAGTCAAAGGCAGAAGGAAGAAGGCAGAAGGAAGAACCCAATCTGCCGGCAATGCGGATCGGATTCATCCCTCTTGCTTCTTGCCTGAATTCCGAAGTTAAGCGGTTCGTCGTGGCCCTGTCCGTGAGGAGAGGGACTTCTCGAAGGCTTTGCTTGAAGTCGTCCCGCTGCTCACGCAGCGGGCTACAACGCCAATTTCGAAATCCAAGTCTCACTTCAGCCCTGCGACGACCCGCGGAATCACTTCCAACGCGAGTGCTTCCCAGCCAGGCGCGGTGATGGCGAGCGGCCGGACGGTGCGAACGCACTCGATCGCAGCCCGGACGGACACGCCGTCCTGTTTCGCCACCACGAGCGCCAGCAGGATGCCCGTGCGATCCTTGCCGGCGTGGCAGTGCACCAGCACGCGCCGGCCCTGCGCCATCTGCGCGGCGACAAAGGCATAGGCGCGGGGCAGCTCCGCAATGAACTGTTCCTCGGCCTTCTTCGTCGGCGGAATGTCGGTCGGCAGCGGCACCCAGCTCGCTTCGAGCCCGGCCGCCGCGAAGGCCGCATCGTCCGAGGGATGTTCGGACAAATTAATCACGGCATCGAAACCGGCGTCGCGCAGTTCCCGCACTTCCCACGGGTCCATTTGCGGGCCGGGCCGGCCGGCAATGGATCCGCGGATGAGCCAGAAGATCGATTTCACGATCGATCGTTGGCCGCACCAAACTGCTCGAGGTCCGCCTTCAGGGACTCAAGCGTGTTCGTCATGGGTGACCGCGTACCTCGGAAAAGCGCGCGGCGCGCTTTTCCTAGAACACCTTCTCGTCCAGCATCGCGAGCAGCTCGGCCTCGGAGATCCGGCGCTGCTGCATGCTGTCGCGTTCGCGGAGCGTGAACGTGCCGTCCTTCTCGATCGTCTCGAAGTCGATCGTCACGCACCAGGGCGTGCCGATTTCGTCCTGACGCCGATAGCGGCGGCCAATCGCGCCCGCCTCGTCGTAGAACACCGCGTACTTCCGCTTCAGCTTCGCGTGCAGTTCCTTCGCGCGGCCCACGAGCGCCTCCTTGTTCTTCAACAACGGGAGCACGGCCACCTTGACCGGCGCGATGCGCGGGGAGAGGCGGAGCACGGTGCGCTTCTCGACGTTGCCCTTCTCATCCTTCACGTCCTCCTCGACGTAACCGGCGCAGAGCACCGCGAGGAGGATGCGATCGACGCCGACCGCCGGCTCGATCACGTGCGGGACGACCTTCTGCTTCGTCGCCTCATCGAACCAGGTCTGCGGGACGCCCGAGAACTGCTGGTGCTGCTTGAGATCGTAATCGCTGCGGGCCGCGATGCCCCAGAGTTCCTGCACCCCGAACGGGTACTTGAACATGATGTCGACGGTGCGGCGGGAGTAGAACGCGAGCTTCGCCTTCGGATGCTCGTGCAGCGAGAGATGCGAGTCCGGCAGACCGATCGAAAGGAGCCAGTCCTGACACCACTTCAGCCACTCCTCGTGACACGCGAGCCAGTCGGCGTCGGGATGGATGAAGTATTCCATTTCCATCTGCTCGAACTCCCGCGAGCGGAAGATGAAGTTACGCGGCGTGATCTCGTTGCGGAACGACTTGCCGATTTGCGCGATGCCGAAGGGCAGCTTCACGCGGCCGGTGTCCACCACGTTCTTGAAATCCACGAACATGCCCTGCGCCGTCTCGGGTCGCAGATAAGCCACCGACGACGCATCGGTCATGGCGCCGACGTTCGTCTGGAACATCATGTTGAAGGCCCGCGGTGCGGTGAGGCTGCCGGGTTCACCGGTGGCGGGGGAGGGGATGAGCGGAATCTCCTCGGGCGTCGCCTCGGTCATGTCCTTCGCGACAATCGCGGCCAGCGTGCCCTGGATCGCCTTCTTGCGCTTGAAGGTTTCGGCCGCGGTTTGGAGTTCGCCGGCCGTGTTTTCACTCTCGAGCGCGGACACGTGGCCGACCGTCTTGCCGTCGACCACGACCGCGGCGAAGAACAACTGGTCCGCGCGGTAACGCTGCTTGCTCGCCTTGCAGTCGACCAGCGGATCGGAGAACCCGGCGACGTGGCCGGATGCCTCCCAGACCTTCGGGTGCATGATGATCGACGTCTCGATGCCGACCATGTCATCGCGGCGGCGGACCATGTCGTTCCACCAGCAGTCGCGGATGTTCTTCTTCAACTCCACGCCGAGCGGGCCGTAGTCGAAGAAGCCGTTGAGTCCGCCGTAGATCTCCGAGGACTGGAAAATGAAGCCGCGACGTTTCGCGAGGGAGACAATGGCGTCCATGGAGACGCCCGGAGCAGTGGATTCGGCGGACATAAGGTGCGGGAGTTAGCC
>CANJCM010000063.1 GCA_947472765.1 Opitutia bacterium | reverse complement strand
CTCAACTGGCTCACGCTCGCCACGATCGAATGGCTCGTCGCCCACGGCCATCAACCGCCGCTCTTGCGCAGCCAGAACCTGCCCGGTGCGATCGAGTTCAACCGCGAACTCGGCCGCCGCTACGCCGGCCGGCTCAGCCGGCAACTGGCGTAGGAATTCCGGTCCGTATCGCCATCGTTCTGTAGCGAGCGTAACTCCTCACCTTCGTGGACCGGAATTCCTACCGAATTGGGGTCGATGGCGGCGGCACGAAGACCGAGTGCATCCTCGTCGCTTCCAACGGCGAAATCGTCGCGCGTCACCTCGCTCCGGGTTGCAACCCGAACGTCGCCGGCGCGGAACAGGCGCGGCTGATCATCACTGACGCGCTTTGCGCGCTGCGTGCTCATCCCGCGGTCGGCTCCGGTGTCATCGAGGCCGTGCTCCTCTGCATGTCCGGCAGCCGGCTCTACTGGCAGGAGTTTGCCGCGAGCCTGGATGACTTCGGCCGCGTGCAAACGGTCGACGACTCGCTCCCCGTGCTCGAACTCGCCACGCACGGAGCGCCGGGCCTCGTGTTGCACGCCGGCACGGGCTCGTTCGTCGCGGCGCGCGGATCGGACGGCGCCGTGCATTACGCCGGCGGACTCGGCTGGCGTTTCAACGACCCGGGCAGCGGCTACGATCTCGGCCGCCGCGCCATCACGCGCGCGTTGCTCGAACTGCAGGGTTGGCGGCCCGACTCGCGGCTCGGTCCGACGGTGCGCGATCACACGAAGCTCGGTCCGACGGCGGACGCCAACGCGATCACGCGCTATTTCTATCAGCACACCGATCCGAATCGCGCGATTGCCGCGCTCGCCCCGGCCATTCTTCGGCTCGCCAGCGAGGGTGATATCCAGGCCCACGAACTCGTGATCGAGTCCGCCGGCGAATTGCTCGCCCTCGCCGCGCGGGTGGCCACGCGAATTTTCCCCGATCGCCCGCTCGACACGCTGCCCGCGGGACTCAGCGGCCCGATTCTCACGCATCCGGTCGTCATCGCCGGCCTCGCCGCCCGCTCGCCGCTCTCCCTCACGCCCGTCACCGGCACGCCCATCGAAGGCGTCCACCGATTGCTCCTGCGGATCTGAGTCCGAGACTTTTAACACCGAGGCACCGAGAACACGGAGCCATCCACCCAGGCCAAACTTGGCTCGTCCTTGGATTGCCTTCTGTGTGGTCGATTGGGCCGGGTTCAGATCCAATCCGTTTCACAGAAGTCGAGCCAAGGAAAACCAAGCGGGAGGTGAGGTCGTTGCGTAATTACTAGCTGCAGGCTCCATCCGAACGACTCAAGCCGGGGTTGAGCCTGAAGCCAGGAAACGCTGAACCCAAACCAGCGATTCGCAGGCCAGCCTCGCATTGACCATCCGACGACACCACTCCGTGCATTCTGTGCACTCTGTGGTTAAATCCGAAGATTGGGCCACAGGCTCCGCGGTCGCGCTCCAGGGAATTTCAGTATCGAACGTACCCGCGCGGCGTCTAACTCTTCGCCCATGCTTGTCCGCTTCACCAAAGGTCCCGTGGCAGCGCGAGTGGACGTCCTGACCTGCGTGCGGCCGGACGGCAGCACGACGACCAGCCAGATGGCGCGGCAGGGGATCCTGCCGCACCAGGCCGTCCATTTCGTGGTCGAGTCCGTGCTCGGCTGGCACGACGCGCTCTTCGGCTCGCTGGCGCATGGTACCAGCCTCGAGGCCGCCGCCAGGACGCCGGGTCGCCAGCAGGAATGGAAGGTGGACATGCAGGGCCGCCAGGCCGAGGCGCTCGTGGAATGTCTCGAGGCGGAACAGTGGGGTGGCGCGAGCGATCCGGTGACGTTCGCGGAAATGCTCGTGCTCGCCTGCCGCCGCCGCGGGGCTCCGCCACCCGAAGTGACGCCGGAGGAAATCGATCTCGTGCGCCTCAAGCTCCGCGAATTCGGTGCGGCCTGGCGCCCGCTCGGCCCCGGCGCGTGGATCGAGCGGACGTTCTGAGCCACGAGTCATCGCACGCCCACGCCATGGAGGGCGGGTGCCCTCACCCGCCAGAAGCCCTTCGGAAAGTCCTCAAGGCCGGTGGGGGCACCGGCCCTCCATTTTGCGGTCGCGGAACGCGGCTGCGCGGTTCTTGCCCCGGAAGATCGGCGCACTAATTTCGCCGCGATGGTTTCCACCACCCTGTCCCGCCCGTTGCTCCCGGAACCGGAGTGGCTGCAACGCCAGGCGGCCCACGAGGCGCGGGTCCGGCAGTGGACGGATCCGTACCAGGAACGAATCCGCCGTGGCGAAAAACACCCGGTGCACGATTTCCTGTTCACCTACTACTCGTTCCGCCCGGCCTGGCTGCGCCGCTGGCATCCCGGACCCGATCTCGTTCTCGCCGGCGAGGCGGCGCGCGCGTTTCTCCGTTACCCGGATTATCGCGAGATGGAAAACGGCGTCGGACTCGATGTCACCGCCGCGTTGGAATCGCGCCGCCCGTTCGTGATCTGGCTGCGCGATCTGCTCGGGGCCATGCAGACCCGGCCCGCGTTCTTCGGGTGCCACGGACTGCACGAATGGGCCATGGTTCACCGGCAGACGCCGGAGGAACTGCGGCACAACGCCTGGCCGCTGCGCTTTGGGCCGGAAGACATCGCGCGGATCGTCGAGGGCAGCGCGATCTGTTGCACGCACTTCGACGCGTTCCGGTTCTTCACCGCGCCCGCCCAGCCGCTCAATCGCGTCCAACCCACCCGCGCCGACGTGCCACTCCTCGAACAACGCGGCTGCCTGCACGCCACGATGGATCTCTACAAGTGGTCCTTCAAACTCGCGCCGTTCACGCCCTCGGAATGGATCGCGGACGCCTTCGAACTCGCCTGGGCGGTCCGCGAAGTGGACATGCGGGCCAGTCCCTACGACCTCGCCGCGCTCGGCTATCCCGCGATTGCGATCGAGACGCCCGCCGGCCGCGCCGAGTACGAGTCAAAGCAGCGCGAGTTCGCCCGGCGCGCCGAGCCGCTGCGCGCGCGGCTCATTGGCCTGTGTGACCGGCTGCTGACTCGCGAGTAGCGGCACGCCATTTTCGATTTTGGATTCTCGATTTTCGATTGGCAGATGCCTTCGTGGAAAACCGAGCCGCGGCACGACTGAAATCCGCGAGTGCGATTGGGGGAAATGGAGGGCCGGTGCCCCCACCGGCCGCAGCGCATCGGAAAGTCAATTGGCTCCGCTCCGATTCCCGACTTCGTGGCTTCAGGCTCCATCCCGGCTCGAACAATCAGGGCCTAAGGATACGCCGCGCCGTCGATCAGTACCCGCCTGATCGCGAGCCGCCGCGACGCCGTGACCGTCGCCTCCACCACCATCTCCCGGAAGCGCGGCGATCCCTTCCCCTCCGGCACGAAGTATTTCTCGATCCCGTACTCGACCCGCAACGTCGCTTCGGTCGGCCGCGAGATCACGCGTCCGCGTACCACGATCCCACCCGCCGCCGGGTGCTCCGGCTCGGCCCACGACGCGTCGGCCACCTCGTGGAAGCGACCGTTCGGGCGTAGTGTGACCCAGATCGGCGTCCCGTACTCCTTCGTCCCCGGCCCCGCTGGGGCCGGTACCCGGCCGATCTTGTAACCAAGAATCATATAATCACCGCGCAGCAGATCGCGCGGATCGACCGGCACCGTCTCGAGCAGCACGACCGTGGCCGAAGCACGCTCGCGCTCATGATAAGCGGCCCAGCCGAGCAGGAAGAGGACCTGCAGCGCGACGACGATCGCGAACCAACGCGCGCGGTTCATGACGTCCCTCCCTGGCGCATGGCGCCGAGCAGCGCCCGTCGCTTGCGCTCGAGATACCAGCCGAGCCCGAGCACCACGGCGCCACTGACGAGAAACATCAGCCCCTGATCGAACATCGTGCCGAAGATGTCGAAGTAGCGCGTGAAGAGATTCAGCGCGATGAACCCGATCGCGAGGTTGACCAGCCAGGGCCGCCCTTGCGCGAGTCCGGTCCGGACCATGAAGACGTTCAGCACGATCAGTGTCACCCAGCTCAGCACCGACGCCGCGATCCGCACGTCGTTGCCGAGGAAATTTCCCAGCGCGAGCATGGCCGAGCCGCCCGCGAGGATCAGCCAGGGCGACAACATCCGCCACGCATGCCAGTCGCGCACCGCCGCCGCGATCGCACTCACGACCACGATCGCGATCAACAGCAGCGTGGGCGTGCCGCGCAGCATCTCGCGATGCCCCCACCAATCCTTGTGCGCGAAGCCCGCCGCATAGACGGTCACGCCAATCAGCGCGACCGGCCACGCCTGCTGGATGCGCGCGAATCCCTCCCACGCGGGCCGCCAGAAGAACGCCGCCCAATAGAGGATGAGCGACCCGCCAAGCAGCACGAGCGGCAGGCTCACTTCGCCCGTGCGATGCTCCGAGGCCGCAAAATTCAGCCAGCCGTCGCGCACGCTCGATTCGATCGCCAGCCAGACGTAGGCCCCGAGAAGCAGGACGAAAAACGTCCCTCGCGAGCGCGTCAGGAAAGGCAGCGGTGCGATGCCCGCGAACCAGAGTAACACCGCGTCGCCCGGCCGGCCGCTGAGGTGAAAAATTTGCCCGACGAGGGCGATGCCGAGAAGGAACAGCACCGCACCCGCGATGAACAACGCCTCGCCGATCCGCGCCATGCGCCCTTCGCCCAGAGCGTGCTCGATCTCGCCGCGCGTTTCAAAATGAAGGCCATCCGGCAATTCGTCGGCCGCTACACGACCTGATCGCGGCCAGGTCCGTCCCCCGAACCCACCCATGCCTGAAACCATCCTCATCGTCGACGACACGCCCGCGAATCTGGGCGTGCTGGTGGAAACGCTCGGCGCGGCCGGATATCAACTCATGGTCGCCGAGGACGGCGAGGAGGCGCTTGCCCAGACGGAACAGACGCAGCCGGATCTCATCCTGCTCGATCTGATGATGCCGGGCATCGACGGCTTTGAAACCTGCCGGCGGCTGAAGGCGCGGCCGGCGACGGCCGATGTGCCCGTGCTGTTCATGACCGCGTTGAGCGAACTCTCCGACAAGGTGAGGGCCTTCGCGGCGGGCGGCGTGGACTACATCACCAAGCCGATCGAACACGAGGAGGCGCTCGCCCGCGTCCGGACGCATCTGGCGATGCGCCGTCTCCGTCGCGATCTGCAGGAGCAGCTCACGACGAAGGATCGGTTCATGCGCATCGCCGGCCATGACCTCCGGAATCCGCTTTGTCTCATCATCATGGCGGGGGAGCTGGCCCGACGGCATCCCGAAACCACGGCGACGTTGCGGCCCTACCTCGAGAACATCACCGAGTCTGCCACCCAGATGCGCCGGATTATCGACACGTTCCTCGAGATCCGCCCCGGCTCCGGTCTGCAAGGGTCCGGCCGGGTTGACCTCAGTCTCGTGGCGGGAGCGATCGCCCGACAGTACCAGCCGATGGCCCAGCGGAAAAACATCACGCTCAGCCTTGAGTTGGACGAGCACCTGCCGTCGGCCCGCTCCGAATCGGCCCCTACCTATCAGGCCTACACGAACTTCGTCAGTAACGGGCTGAAGTTCACTCCGCCGGGCGGCGGCCTGACCCTGCGGACCCGACGCGCCGGCGATATGATTCGCGCCGAAGTGCAGGACAACGGACCGGGCGTGCCGGAGGCGGAGCGCAACCAGCTCTTCCACGAGCACGCGCAGCTCAGCCCCCGACCGACCGGCGGCGAGGACAGCCACGGCCTCGGTCTCGCGATCGTGAAGCACCTGATCGAATCGCAGGGCGGCACCGTCGGCGCCGATTTTCCCCCCGAAGGCGGCAGCATCTTCTGGTTCGAGTTCGAGGCCAACTGATCGATTTTTCGCGGCGCGAAAAACCAACCAGGTTTTGGCAGGGCCAAAACCTACCAGTCGAAGAATCCCAGCGCGGTCAGCTCTTCCTTCATCTTCGCCTTCTGGGCCGGCGTGCAATTCGTGGTCGGCAAACGGCTCGGGCCGCAGTCGGCGCCGATGAGCGCCATCGTGGCCTTGAGCCCGGCGCGGCCGCCGTTGCCGATGATGATGCGCACCATCTCGGCGGACAGCGCCTGCAGCCGGCGCGCCTCGGCCTGATCGCCCTTCTTAAAGGCGGCGATGATCTTGTTATAAAGCGGCGCGGCAAAGTTGTAGGTCGAGCCCACGGCGCCCTGCGCCCCGAACGAGAGACCGCCGAGCAACATCTCGTCGACGCCAAAGAGGATGTCGTAACGGCCCGAATCGAATTCGACGCACGCGAGCAGCTCGTAGAGGAGCGAGTCGGAGAACTTGATGCCGCGCAGCGTCGGGATGCGCGGTCCGCCTTTCCGCAGAAAGTCCACCATGTCGAAGCGCACCCCGGAGAGCACCGGAATGTGATAATAATAGAACGGCAGCGCGGGCGCACCGGTCGTGATCCGTTCGATGCACTGAATGAAGATCTCGAGCGAGTCCGGCTTGAAGTAGCCCGGCGGCGTCGCGGAAATCGCGTCGGCTCCGATCTGCTGCGCGTGCACCGCCAGGCCCCGCGCTTCCTCGATGCTGTTGTGGCCGACCTGAACCACGACCGGCACCCGGCCCGCGGACGCTTTCACACTGGCCTCGGCGACCTGCCGACGCTCCTCGGTGGTCAACAGCGGTCCCTCGCCGGTGCTTCCGCAGACGTAGAGGCCGCCGGCTCCCTGGGCGATGACCGCATCGATGACGCGGGGGATGCTCGCGAGATCGAGCGAACCATCGGCATGGAACGGCGTGAACGTCGCGGCCACGAGGCCACGCAGGCGAAAGTCATTCAAGGGCGTCGTGCTTTTGGACATGCCGGGGACGGCAAGTTCAAACGCCCCCAAGGGCAAGAGTTATCACGGGTTTTGGCTGCGCCAAAACCCAGGATTTTTCGCGGCGCGAAAAATCCCCGGAGATTGCGCCGACTAGCCGGCAGCCGCAGGCTGCCGGCATGGCCAGCCCTCTCAGCAACCTGCATCCTACGCAACGGAAGCCGAGCCTGCCGATCAGCGTGGATTTGCGGGGCTACCTCCGGCGGTACAAGCGCGAGCGCGAGCTGCCGGTGACGTACGAGCGGCTGAGGTCGTTTCACGAAGTGATTCCGCTGACCGACGAAGCGGGCAAGCCGACCTACTGGGACACGGTGATCTACGATTCCGGCGAGATGCCCGCGCTGAATGAAGCGCTGAAGGAAGTGTACGCCTGGCTGAAGGTCGCGGGGGACATGTCCGTGATGAGCCATCTCTATGTCGATCGCGTGGACTTCTGCACGTTCGGCAACTCGACGCCGTTCCGCATCCGAATCGTCAACGCGTACAACGACAATCAGGACTATTTCTACATCAAGCAGGCCGACGCCTCGCGCGTCTACGGCCTCGAGCTCGAGCACCTGCTCTCGCCGAACCGGCTCAATTTCATCACCCACGGCAACACGCTGATCGAGGAACACGTCGCGGGCATCCCCGGCGACATGTTCATCGAGAAGTGGCTCGGCCGGCCGGAGCTGAAGCCGATCCGCGTCGCCAAGGAACTGGTGAAGTTCAACGAGCGCTGCTTCATCCGGCTGCTCGGCGACATGCGGTCGTACAACTTCGTGTTCGTTGTCACGCCGGACTTCGAGGAGTCGCAGCTCCGGATCCGCGCGATGGACTTCGACCAGCAGAGCTATGACGGCCGCGTGAAATTTTATCTCCCGCAATTCTTCAAGGAGAACAACCCGCTGGTCCGTTTTTGCGCGAAGCACCTGCGCGCCGAGACGGCCAGCCAGTACCAGCGCGAGGAGCAGACGCTCATCCTGCAACGCGCCGCCCTCGCCTCCGAACGGCTCGGGCTGCTGCTGCACGACATGGCGACCGATCCGCTGGCGCCGATGGACAAGATCCGCCAGCTGCGCGAAGGACTGGCCGAGCATTACCAACGCGACGACTACCTGCGTTGCGAATCGATGGGCGCGTTGATCCGGCAGAACCTCGAATCAATCCGTCGCGACATCGGCCGGCCAATCGTACCGGAACTGCTGCCGGAGTAAGGAAAGGAAGAAGTAAGAAGGAGGAAGGAAGAAACCGACGGAGGCCGTGACTCATTCGTGGCTGCGAGCGTGAGCGAGTGACGGCCTTTAGCCGGCGGAGCTTTGATTTTGAACACAGAGGGCGCGGAGGTTAACGGAGGACGCAGAGCACGGGCAGGGCTCCGATCCAAATTTTGGACAGGATGAACAGGATGGGCAGGATGCCGGAGCGGTCCGATTCCTGGATTCCAGGTCCGACCCCGGGGTCTGAATCCTGTCCATCCTGTGCATCCTGTCTAACCCGGCTCGGTGGTCTGATTCAAAACGCAGGGGGCGCAGAGCGGCTGCTGGGTTCGATCCAAATTTGGACAGGATGAACAGGATTCACAGGAGGCGGAGCTGCCCACCTCTTGGATCGAAATCCTGATCCATCCTGCAATCCTGTCCAAAAAGCTCGGTTCCTGAATTCATGGCTTCAGGCTCAATCCGGCTTCGAAGGGCCCGGGATTCCCTCCGTTTGGCCGATCGCATTGCCGATTTCCGAATGGCGAATGCCGAGTCAGGCCCGGCGACGAGCGCCGGCCCTACAAAACACGGCGCGGCGGTATGTCTCCGCGCCCTCCGCGTCCTCTGCGTTAAAAACTCCGGCCCAAAAAAAGCCGGGAAGCGGGCGTAAACCCGAATCCCGGCTTTCCGAACCGAAACTAGTTGCCCGGCGCCACCCGCCCGATTTTTCGCGGAGCGAAAAATCATCAGGCTTTGGCGTCAGCCAAAGCCCTTATTTGAGCGCGGAGAAATCCGTCGGCGCCATGTAGACCGACTCCACCTTCGTGGTCAGCGCGCCTTCCTTTTCGGATTCGCCCTTGGCCTTCACCCAGACGGGATTGGCCCGGAAATCGGCCCACGCTTTGACCGCGGCATCGCGACTCGGATACGCCATGAAATAGATCAGCGTGTTGCCCGCGCCCTTGTCGGCATCCATCGGATGCGTGTAGAGCACATTGGTCATGCCGTGGCCCGCGAAGAGCTTGATCGTGTGATTGCGGAAACGCGCGTCGAGGTTCGGGAGCTTGCCCGCGGGCGTGGTGTAGGTGCGCATCTCGAACACGCGGCCGCTGCCCTTCGCGCTCGCGGCCAACGCGGGCGAGAAATCGGTCGCGGTCACGAACACCGACTCCACCTTCTCATTGATCTTGCCGGCCGCTTCGCTCGCGGTGCGGACCTTCACCCACTCCGGGTCGGCGCCGAACGACTTCCAGGACGCGGCCGCCGCCTCGCGGCTCTTGTGCTCAAGCAGGTAGATCAGGGTCTTGCCCGCGCCGTCCTTGGCATCGAGCGGCACCCAGTAGCCAACGTTCACCATGCCGTGCTTTTCGAACAGCTTGACGGTGTGGTCGCGGAACCGCGCGAGCAGGTTGTCGAGCTTGCCCGGGAACGTGTGATACGTGCGCAGCTCGTAAACCGGCTCGGCCTGCGCCGCAGGCATGAACGCAGCCAGGCCAACGGCCAGCGCAAGAAGGAGGGATCGGGTTTGAGGAATCATGGGGGAGATGGGTACAAGCCAGCGTTTCGCGGCGGGCCGCACGAGTCAATGCAGCGGGGATTCCGCGGTGCGGAATCCCGAGTGAGAAGCTTGAGCCCTAGCCACCGTGACTTCGTGCCTTTGTGGTTACTCCGAATCGCACGCCGGAACTTTTGAACGCAGAGATATTTAGAAGCCGCAGAGCAGGGTTCGGGGTAAACCCAAGAACTGCTGCTTACTCCGAGTCGCTGCGAGCGCGAGCGAGTAGCGCCAGGGATTCCGCGCCGCGGAATCCCAAGATGCCGCTTCTCATCCGGGGTGTTTCCCTTACTCTCGCCGGCCATGAAGAAGGTTTTCATCCGTCTCGCTTTCGCCGCGCTCTGTCTCGGCCTGGCGGGATGCGCCACCCGCCTGCCCCCGCGCGTCGTCGCGGGAAAGATGACCGTCCGCACCGATCCGGCGGTGAAACCCACGCGCGCCACGGTCAAACTGGCAAATGAAGTCACCATCGTCCTGCGGCCGGCGCGCGTCCCGGGCTACGTCTGGCAGATCGCCCAGCATAATTCGAACACGCTGAAGCAGGTGAAGGACATCACCACGAATGCCGAAGGCGAAACGACCGTCGCGTTCGTCACACTCCGCAGCGGTACGACCCGCGTCCTGTTCACCCTGCTTCCGGCCAACAACCCGAATGAGTCCCAGCCCGCGGACGTCGAAGACGTGCAGTTGCAGATTGAAAACTAGGATTTTTCGCGGGGCGAAAAGCCTAGGCCGGTGCCCAGGCACCGGCGCCGACGACTTCCTCCGCCTCGACCTTTTCGTCGGGCAGCTCGTTGAGGGGTGCGAAACGCTCGGAGGAAAATCCGAGCTCCTGCTGGCCCTGGTGAAAAGGATCCGCCGGGTTCGTCAGCTCGTGCAGCAAAAGGCCGACCGTCGCGGTCTCGCCTCCCCGGACAATCTTCTCCCGCCCGAGGAAAACCTCCCGAATGGTGTAGATGTTGTCCTTCACCGGGAGCTGCTTGTAGAGCGCACGGATCGTCGGGGTGAAGGCATCGTTGATGCAGACGACTTTCTGACCTTTGACCATCGCGCCAATGTGAAACGTGTCTCGGAAAATGCAACGGAAGGGATTGGCGCTTGGGATTTGGACTGCGTCCAAATCCTAATTGGCCGAGCCGGGGCGCGAGCCTTCCATTTGCTCTTTAGCGGCGATTGCTTTTCCGGGCATCGATTCAGGCCTGCATGAGCAAGGGGAAGCGCGGTCGACCTGGCTGCTGATCCAAAAGGCAACCAAAGGAATTGAGCTTGGGGCCAAGATCCGAATGCGCCGGCCGCCGGCGCCTAGTTTTTTCGCGGCGCCGCGCCGCGAAAAAACAAAGCGGCGGGGAGGAAACCAAGAATGCCGATCGTTACACCAAGCGCCGCTCGTCGAAGTCGATCAGGTCGGGGACACTCTTGATCTCTTCGGCACGGTCGGCGCAACCCATGGCAGTGAGGGCTTCCTTCAGAAACTCGCGGCCGGCGACGGTCATGCCCATCTGCACGTAACGGCGGTTCCACTCCGGGGCGCGGACATCGGCCGGGAGGAGCGCGGCGAGCTTGGTTTCGATCTCCGCGTTGTCGGCCGACTCCAGGACGATCTTCTCGACCGCCGCCGGCTCGATCCCAAGGTGCTGGCAGAGGAAGCGATCGCAGCCGCGTTTGTAATTCTTCGCGTAACTCGGCGGCAGTGCGCCGTGAGTTTTGACATACGCACACTTCGCGAGGAACCGCGGCAGGTGCAGCAGCCCGGTCGCGCGATGCGGCAGGTACGGCGACGGCAGCTCGGTGAGAATCGCTCCGGAGGAACCGGGGATCGGTTGCGAAGGCATGGAGCGATTCTCAATGCCGATTGCCGAATGCCAAATGCCGAATTCAGCGGACGACCGCGCAACCTGATCGTGGCTGCGAGCGTGAGCGAGTGGCGGCTCGGAGTTCGGAGTTAACCACGAAGACACGAAGGCACGAAGATCCAGAACCCTCGGTGCTCGGTGGTTCAACGACACGAGCTTCGTGCCCTTCGTGTCTTCGTGGTTAAACCGGCTCGAGTCTGCTCACGAAACGATTCCCAGCGGCGCCGTCTTCTCCCACGCCCCGCGGGTGAAATCCGGCACTTCGAGCGACGCGCCATCCTGCGCCACCGACTTCTCGCTCAGCTCGCTGATGCTGCTCCACGCCGCGGCATCGTACACATCCTGATCGAGCGGCAGCCCTTCGCGCAGGCACTGGATGATCCGCCAGCGCATCACGAAATCCATCCCGCCGTGGCCGCTCGTGCCTTCGGCGGGCAGCTTCGCGGCGATCGCCTCCACCTTCTTCCAGAGCGGGTGCTCGAACTCCTGGTAGTAGCGCGTGAGATCCGTCTCCCATGCATGCTCCTTCGGACTCCGGCCCTCGATGTAGATCCGGTTCGGGTAGCCGGAAAACACTCCCTTCGTCCCTTTGATGACGTTGGCACGCGAATAGGGATTGGGGTTCTGCGTGTCGTGCTGCACGACGATCGTGCGGCCCTTCGCCGTCTTGATGATCGCGGTGTTCATGTCACCGCAGATGTACTTCGCCGTCCGGCGGCGGTGTCCCTCGGGGAAATTCTGCGCCGCATAATCCGGCATGCCGAGCGACGGACTGCTGAACGACACCAACCGCGAGAATCGATCGCCGCGGTTGATGCTCATGTACTGCGCGATCGGGCCGAGGCCGTGTGTCGGGTAGATGTTACCGTTGCGCAGCTCGTGCTCGGTCGTGCGCCAGCTGCCGGTGCCGTGGTCGAGCGACTTCATCTGATGACGCAGGTCGTGGATGTAGGCACCCTCCCCGTGCAGCAGTTCGCCGAGCACGCCCTCGCGACACATCCGCAGCAGCATCAACTCGTCGCGGCCGTAACAGACGTTCTCCATCATCATGCAGTGCCGCTGCGTCTCCTCCGCCGTGTCCACGAGCTGCCAGCACTCCTCGAGCGTCACCGCCGCCGGCACCTCGATGAACGCGTGCTTGCCGGCCTTCATCGCCGCCACCGCCATCGGCACATGCAGCCGCCACGGCGTGCAGATGAACACGGCGTCGAGGTCGGGCATCTCGAGCATCTTCAGATACGATTCGGCATGCTCGCCGAAGGTCTTGACCCCCGCGCGGCCGCGCTTGAGCACCTCGGCCGAGCCGGCCTGCAGCGACGGCGCATGGATGTCGCAGATCGCCTTCACCTCGCAGCCCTCGAGCAACATGAGCTCGCGCAATGTGGGGAGCCCGCGCTCGCCGAGCCCGATCACGCCGCAACGCACGATGTCGATTTTCGGCACACGCAGTCCGACGACGCTCGCGCCCTTCCGGCGCGGCGTGATGGCCGTCGCCGCCACGGCCGGACCCGGCAAACCAATGGCGAGCGCAGCGGCGCTGGCGGTGGAAACGGCTCTAAGGAAATCGCGGCGAGTCGGGGTGGGCATGGGGGTAAGGCTGAAGAATCTTAAGGATCGCGTCGAGAAAGACGCCCGGGCCTTTCAACCACGAAGACACGAAGGCACAAAGCCCAATCCGGTGCATCGCCGGGACACGCCGAAGCGATCACTCCCTGGTTTTCTCTGTGCCTTCGTGTCTTCGTGGTTAAACGGCTCGGGGTTTTGAGCCTGAAGCCAGAAAACGCATCTGTGGCCGCGAGCGTGAGCGAGTGGAAGTTCGGACGCCAATACCGCTTCGACGCTGCTGTTTTTGATCGCAGAGGGCGCAGAGGTATTCAGAGGGCACAGAGCGGATCCTGGTTAATTCAACTCAGCGGGTTTCGGACGGTTCAGAGCCCGGAGTTTTTGAGCCTGAATCCAGGAAACTCATCTGTGGCTGCGAGCGTGAGCGAGTGGCCGGGGATTCCGCGCGGCGGAATCCCTGGTGGCGGCCTGAAACCCATCAAATCTCTGTGCCCTCCCTTAACCTCTGCGCCCTCTGCGTTCCAAGTCCAGCGGTCACCGCGGCAGCACAGCCTGAACTTGCGCCACCACCGCGTCGGCCAAAGCCGCGTAGCCGGGGTCGGTGAAGTGGACGTTGTGCGGCTGCTGGATTTCGGCCTGACGGCGTTTCGCGAGGGCGTGGAGATCGTCGATCGCGACACCGGCCTCCTTCATCACGCGGACGGCGACTTCGTTGTAGCGAACCTCGTCGTTCTCGACGCGGCCCTGGGCCTGTGACGGGACGGGCGTGGTCGTGGCGAAGATGAGTTTCGCGCCGGTCTGCTTCAGCCGGGCCACGATCGCGCGGAGATTCTTTTCGTACTCCGGCAGCAGGGCGACCTGCTTGCCCTTGTCGGGCGTCACATAGGTGCCCTTTTCGTCGAGATACTTCATGTCGTGCAGCCCGAAGTTGAAGTGGATGACGTCCCACTTCCCCGCCCCGAGCCACTTGTCCAAATTCTTCACGCCGTTGGCCGTCTCCGCACAGTTCTCCGCCGGCCGATGCACATTGGCCCGACCCTCGAGCTCCTTCCGCACGAGCAGCGTGTAGCCGATCGAAATGGAATCGCCGAGGATCAGGACGCGCGGCAAGCCAGCAACATCGGGGACCTGCGCGTAAGCGGGGTTGGGCGCGGCTGCCGCTGGCGCGGGCGTCTGGGCTTCAGCAAACGACGTGAGGAGCGCAGCAACAAGCAGGCAAAGGGCAGCTTTCATGGGGGGTCGCGACTCTGCGTGGGTGAGTCTGCCGGTGCAATCACGTCAGCAGTGCCACTCGTAACGAACGGCGGGTGTCACCTGGTATTCGCCTGGTAATACCTGGTGTCTCGCTGATACCGATGAGAAGTGTTGATCGCGACCCCGAGGCTTTTGAAATGAGCGTTCCACTTGGTCGAGAAACCAACAGCCCGGTCACTGGGTTTTACGAAGCGATCCTCACTGAATCGATCGCCGGTGCCCTCAATAAACTTGATCCGGCTAAAGTCGAAACGACCGAGCTCCTGGATGTCGCAAACTCAGCTGAGCAACTCGCGGGAGAAATTTCCCGTCAGCTAACGAGTGTTCTAGACGACGTCGAAGGCGACGGAGCGGAAAAGGTTCGGCGGCAGATTGACCTATTAAATCATCTCTTAGCCGACCTCCGCCGGCGGCAGCCTTCAAGCGGCGAGGCAATCGATGCAATCGATGTCTCAGGCCGGGTGTTACGGTCGATCATGCCGCTAGGAGAGGCTGCACTAACGCCCGAGACAGGCCTTGCACGCCCTTGGCTATTCACAGCGAGCAAAGGCACGCCCAGTCTCTTGGAAGAGCTGCGGAAGGAAGCCAGCGACTGCGACCAGCTCGATGTCCTCGTTAGCTTCATTACCGTTTCTGGGGTTCGCAAATTGCTCGATGTGCTCACCACCGCGAGCGGTCGTAAAGGTTCTGCTCGATCGGCGACGAAGATCCGCGTGATCACGACGACATACATCGGCGCGACTGAGATTGAGGCTCTGGACATGCTTGCGCGTTTGGGCGCCGAGGTGCGCGTCTCGCTGGACGGACGCCGCACTAGGCTGCACGCAAAGGCTTGGATTTTTCGCCGCGAGACAGGGTTTGGCACGGCATACGTGGGCAGCGCGAATCTCTCGGCTGCCGCGATGCTCGGTGGCTTAGAATGGACGGTAAAGTTTACGCAGCGCGCTCAGGCCGATCTCTTTGAGAAGGCGAATGCTCACTTCGAGACACTGTGGTGCGATGCCGAATTCGAACGGTACGATCCGGAAAATCACGAGCACCGCTCTGCCCTTAAAGCGGCGCTTCGACGGGAGGCAGGCAACGACCTCCTTCCCAGTTTCACGTTTTTTGAGCTCGAGCCGAAGTCTTACCAATCAGCGATGCTAGAGGCTCTGGTGGTCGAGCGGGCTCACGGGCGGACCCGCAACTTGCTCGTCGCTGCGACCGGGACAGGGAAGACCGTCGTCGCCGCATTCGACTATCGCAACCGATGCCGCGAGTCCGGAACACGGCCACGGCTGCTATTTGTCGCCCATCGTGAGGAAATCCTGCAGCAAAGCATGGCTACCTATCGGGTGGTCCTGAGGGATCAGGAATTCGGAGACGTGCTAGCAGGCGGACGCGAACCGCATTCTCCTGACCATCTCTTCGCAACTATCCAGAGTGTCCGCGCCCGTGGGCTACTGGCCACGCACGGGCCTAGTCACTGGCAAGTGGTGGTGGTGGATGAGTGCCATCACCTCGGCGCAGACTCGTTTCGTGAGTTCATGGGAGCGATCAAGCCCGAGATCTTACTGGGCCTCACGGCTACTCCGGAACGCGGCGACGGAATACCGATTCTTCCGTTCTTTCAGAACCGCCTAGATGGATCGCCGGCGGTCGAACTTAGACTCTGGCACGCGCTCGATCTGCAGCTGCTTTCACCTTTCGACTATTTCGCCTGCGATGATCCGACCGACTTCGGCGCCGTGCCATGGGATCAGCCAGGGGAAACGGCCTCCCTAGATCGCCTCGTAACGGGAAATAACATCCGTGCGCAGTCAGTAATCGACGAATGGGTTCGGCTCTCCGGTGACCCTCGCCGGGGTCGCGCTCTAGCCTTTTGCGTCACGGTCGCCCACGCAGAGTTCATGGCGGATTGTTTCAACGCAGCTGGGATACCGGCCATGTGCGTCGTGGGTTCCACCGACGCAAGAGTCCGACGTGAAGCCCCCGGCCGACTCGCGCGCGGAGAACTCAGTGTTTTAACAACCTGCGATCTCTACAATGAGGGCATCGACATCCCCTCCGTCGACACACTCCTGCTGCTGCGGCCAACGCAGAGCCCGGTGTTGTTTCAGCAGCAAATCGGGCGCGGCCTGCGCCTCTCACCTGATACGAACAAAGCCGCCTGTCTCGTCCTCGATTTCGTGGGTCGTCACAAAGTCGAATTTCGTTTCGACCGGCTCTTTTCTCGACTGCTTGGTCTTACCCGCACCGAACTGATCGATGCGGTTGAAAAGGGGTTCAGTCGGCTGCCGGCCGGCTGTCATGTTCATCTAGCAAAGTTCGCCCGGGAGCAGGTCCTGAGAAACCTCCGCGCCGCAACGCAACAAACGTGGCGTCGTCTCACGGCAGAATTGCGAGGGTATGTAGCGGTGCGTGGCCGCGCCAATGTCCAACTCGCCGACTTCATCCGGGAGCAGGGCGTCGACGTGGAGGATATTTTCCGAGGCCACGGCCGGAGCGGTTGGGCTACGTTGCAGCGTGATGCTGGATTGAGGCATGACGATGCAGGGCCTGAGGAAGACTACTTCGGACGACGATTCGGTGCGCTGCTTCACCTCGACGACGCTGAGTATCTCGAAGCCATTCAGTCGGTGGCTGAGACGAAGTCAGACTACGGCGTACTCAGCACATTGGATCGAGACCGGCTTCAGATGTTGGCCTATCAAGTCGACGGACAATCTTCTCAGATTGGTGACGGCGACTCATTCCTGAAGAGGCTAAACGGAAATTCGGCATCCCGCGCGGAATTGGGAGAACTCGCTAGCGTTCTGGTGGCGCGGACAAGTTCGATTGCCGCGCCGGTTCCGGGACTAGAGGACACGCCATTGCGCTTACATTCACGGTACGGGATCCGAGAGATTCTTACGGCGGTTAAATGGCTTACACCGACTAGCCGAGGGGCCTTCAAGGAAGGTGTTCTGGCTCTGAAGAATCGCGCGACCGAGTTGCTCTTCGTCACGCTCGATAAGTCTGAGGCTTTGCATGCTGCCATCGCGTATCACGACTATGCGATTTCGCCGGATCGCTTCCATTGGCAGAGCCAAAATGCGGCAGGACCCGAGACAGGATCTGGGCGTCGCTACTTGGAAAGCCCTGGTAACGGCTGGAAATTTCAGCTCTTCGTCCGCGCGCGAAAGGGGGATCCCTATTCTGTAATTGGACCGGTCGAGCTAATCGAAGCCCACGGCGCTAAGCCGATGTCTATCACTTGGAAGCTTTCCGTGCCGATGCCAGCAAGGTTGTTCGCACAGTTCAGCGTCCTGCGCGCTGTCTAAACCCGAGCCCTAAGTCTGACTGCGATTGGAATCGGTGATCCGAAACCAGCAGCCATCTTCAGTCCGTACGCTGCCGTCCGGTGCCACTTCGACCGGCAAGATGTACTCTTCGACGGTCATTGCGTCCTCGAAGTCTCGCGCTCCGGCGATGAATTCCTCGAGTCGCAGGATCAGCGTTTCGGCGATTTCGATCTGGGCGGCGCGTTCAGCCGGATAGGTCACGGGCCATCCACGCTCATCCCGCCACGCGGGAGTTCGGCCTTCACACACGGTGTCGTTGAAGATGGCGAACGCTGGCCGCCCGCTTGAATTGGGAGAGTACATCTCGAGGTGAGTTTCCTAGATTCTAGCGACGCTGAAAAGGCGGGGCCACAGATGATATGCACTATTCGTCTCGCGCCACGGACGCGGCCACTCGCTCACGCTCGCAGCCACCACCTGAAGTTTTTGCGCCTCTTGGCGGCCAATCTCCCTGTTTAGCCAACACCCGCGCCGGCATCCTGACCCATCCTGTCATCCTGTCCCAAGGTTTGGTCCGGGCCCGGCCGAGTCCTCTGCGTCCTCTCTTCACCTCGGCGACCTCTGCGATCCAAGCATGCGGGGTTACACGGCCATCACGGGTCGGGAGACCCGTGCCACCTTGAGCACTCGTTCTTGGGCCAATAGACTGGTTTGGCCAACACCCGCGCCGGCATCCTGACCCACCCTGTCATCCTGTCCCAAAGTTTGGTCCGGGCCCGGCCGAGTCCTCTGCGTCCTCTCTTCACCTCGGCGACCTCCGTGTTCCAAATCAGGTCACCGCAGACTCAAACCGGGTTGGGGAGACAGGATGGACAGGACGGACAGGATTCAGAGCCAAGGTTGCAGCCTGAATACAGGAACCCGCTTCTCCGGCATCCTGCCCATCCTGTTCATCCTGTCCAAAATCTGGATCGAACCCTGCCGCCCACTCTGCGCCCTCCCTTAACCTCCGCGACCTCTGCGTTCCAAATCAGGTGATCGCACACTCAAAGCCGCCACTCGCTCACGCTCGCAGCCACGAGGCATTGCTGATCGGATTGCCCGGACTTTGAACAGGAAGATCGGGGAGTTCGGGAAGGGATCGAGCCGGGGGGGAGACAGGATGTACAGGATGGGCAGGATTCAGAGCCGAGGTTGGAGCCTGAATCCAGGAAGCCAGGAGCCAGCTTCTCCGGCATCCTGCACCTCCTGTTCATCCTGTCCAAAATCTGGATCGAACCCTGCCGCCCACTCTGTGTCCTCCCTTAACCTCTGCGACCTCTGTGTTCCAAATGAGGTGATCGCACGCTCACCGCCGCCACTCGCTCACGCTCGCAGCCACCAGAACTCCGGGGCTCCGTTCGAAATCAATCCGCCGGCAGCCAGCTGATTTTGATCTCCTTTTCCAGCGCCTTGAACTCCCGGTCACCTGTTACGAGTTCGGCCTTCTTCTCCCTGGCCAGGGCGGCGGCAAAGGCGTCGGCGAGGCTGATTCGGAAGCGGGCTTTGTAGTCCGCGGCCTGATCGGAAAGCGCGCGGTCGGCGGGGTGAAACTCGATCGGCAGACTCTTCAGCACCTCGGCCGCCTGCTTCCAGGCCTCGATGCCGTCCTTTTTGATCAGGATGTACTTCACCTCGGCGTAATTCACCTCGGTCAACCCAACCGGCCGATCCGCGGATGCAGCTTTTTGCAGCAGCGCTTTGACGGCCACTCCCGCGGGTTCGCCCCGGAAGAACGCGAGCAGCGCGTGACTATCGAGAACCGGTGCTGCGGGCATATTTGCGCTCCTCCAGCTCGAGTTCTTCGCGTTTGTGCTCCGCCCACTCCTCGGCGAACGACTTTCCGCCCGACCGGCGTTTGAGCAGACCGAAGCCTTTCTCAATCGCCCAGCTCGTCACCGGCTTGATCAGAATGCCGTCCGGCGTGGAGGTCACCACCGCGCGAGTGCCCTCTTCGATGTGAAACTCTTTGCGCAGGCGCTGCGGGATGACCACCTGACCCTTGGTGGTAAACCAGACCGTTTCGGCGTCCTTCGGCGGGCTCATGACAAAATGCTACCCGGGCCAGTTTGTCCGACAAGACAAGAAAGTAGGAGTTGCGTTTGTTTTCCTACCAAGCTCCGCCGGAGACGGAGGTGGGACAGGATGTACAGGATGGACAGGATTCAGAGCCGGGGGTTGGAGCCTGAACTCAGGAAGCCAGGAGCCCGCTTCTCCGGCATCCTGTCCATCCTGTTCATCCTGTTCAAAGTCTGGATCGAACCCTGCCGCCGACTCTGCGTCCTCCCTCAACCTCCGCGACCTCTGCGTTCCAAATCAGGTGATCGCACACTCAAAGCCGCCACTCGCTCACGCTCGCAGCCACGAGGCATTGCTGATCGGATTGCCCGAACTTAGAACAGGAAGATCGGGGAGTTCGGGAAGGGATCGAGCCAGGGGGAGACAGGATGTACAGGATGGACAGGATTTAGAGCTAGGGTTGGAGCCTGAAACCATGAAGCCAGGAAACGAGCCGCTCCGACATCCTGTTCATCCTGTCCAAAATCTGGATCGGAGCCCTGCCACCGACTCTGCGCCCTCGCTAAACCTCTGCGCCCTCTGTGTTCCCAATCAGATCATCGCAGACTCAAAGCCGCCACTCGCTCACGCTCGCAGCCACGAGGCATTGCTGATCGGATTGCCCGGACTTTGAACAGGAAGATCGGGGAGTTCGGGAAGGGATCGAGCCGGGGGAGACAGGATGGCAGGATGGACAGGATTCCGAGCCGGGGTTGGGGCCTGAACCCAGGAAGCCAGGAAGCCAGGAACCCGCTTCTCCGGCATCCTGCCCATCCTGTTCATCCTGTTCAAAGTCTGGATCGGAGCCCTGCCGCGCACTCTGCGTCCTCCCTTAACCTCTGTGTTCCAAATCAGGTGATCGCAGACTCAAAGCCGCCACTCGCTCACGCTCGCAGCCACGAGCGGGAATTTTTTTGCGGCTCTTTGCGCCTTTTTGCGGCCAACCCCGGATTGGAATTTTGCGGTCGAACCGGAGCGGGCGCGCACGAGGCGCGCCCCTACACTGAGGTCGCTTCGTTTAGGAGCGTGGACCGTCTGCGCCCGGTCTTTTCCTGTGTTCGTGGCTTCAGGCTCAAAAGCCCGAAGCCTTCGGACGAACGTCTTCCCTTACGGGAGATCCGTGTAACCCATCAGGTAGCGATCGCACTCGCGGGCGGCGCCGCGGCCTTCGTTGATGGCCCAGACGACGAGGCTCTGGCCGCGGCGGCAGTCGCCGGCGGCGAAGACGCCCTTGATGCTGGTGGTGTATTTCTCGTGCTCGGCCTTCACGTTCGAACGCGCGTCGGTCTCGAGTCCGATTTCCTTCAGCAGCGCCTGCTCCGGCCCGAGGAAACCCATCGCGAGCAACACGAGCTGCGCCGGGCGGGTCTTCTCCGTGCCGGGCTGCTCCTTCGGGATGAACTGACCCTTGTCGTTCTTCTCCCACTTGATTTCGACGGTCACGAGTTCCTTCACGTTACCCTGCGCGTCGCCGATGAACTTCTTCACCGTCGTCACATAAATGCGCGGATCGGCCCCGAACTTCGCCGCGGCCTCCTCCTGGCCGTAATCCATCTTGTAGGTCTTCGGCCACTCCGGCCACGGGTTGTCCGCGGTCCGCTCGAGCGGCGGCTTCGGGAGAATTTCGATCTGCAGCAGGCTCTTGCAGCCGTGCCGCATCGAGGTGCCCACGCAATCGGTGCCGGTGTCGCCACCGCCGATGACCACAACGTCCTTGCCCTTGGCATTGATGGGACAGTGTTCCGCACCGCCGTTGAGCACGGCCTTGGTGTTCGCCGTGAGGAACTCCATCGCGAAGTGCACGCCCTTCAGGCTGCGGCCCTCGATCGGAAGATCGCGCGGCTGCGTCGCCCCGGTGCAGATGACGGTCGCGTCGTATTCGTTGAGGAAAATCTGCGGCTCGACGTTGTCGCCGACGTTCGCATTGCAGATGAATTTGATACCCTCGGCCTCCATCAACTTGATGCGGCGGAGCACGACTTCCTGCTTATCGAGCTTCATGTTCGGGATGCCGTACATGAGCAGCCCGCCCGGGCGATCGGCGCGTTCGAAAACCGTGACGGTGTGACCGGCGCGATTGAGCTGCGCGGCGGCGGAGAGACCCGCGGGACCGGAACCGATCACCGCGACCTTCTTGCCGGTGCGCACCTTCGGCGCTTCCGGCAAAACCCAACCCTCTTCCCAGCCGCGATCCGTGATCGAGGCTTCGATGTTCTTGATCGTGACGGGCGGCGCGTTGATGCCGAGGACGCAGGAGCCTTCGCACGGCGCCGGGCACACGCGGCCGGTGAACTCCGGGAAGTTGTTCGTCTTGTGCAGCCGATCGAGCGCTTCCTTCCACAGGCCGCGGTAAACGAGATCGTTCCACTCCGGGATCAGGTTGTTGATCGGGCAGCCGCTGGCCATGCCGCTGATCAATTTGCCGGTGTGGCAGAACGGGATGCCGCAATCCATGCAGCGTGCGCCCTGCTGGCGGAGTTTTTTCTCCTCCATGTGCTGGTGGAACTCGTTCCAGTCGGCCACGCGCGCGGCGGGGGTGCGGTCGACCGGCAGTTCGCGGAGATACTCGATGAATCCTGTTGGCTTACCCATGGTGTGAAAGTGTGAGTTAGGAGTTAGGAATTAAGAGGAAGTCGGCGCCGGCATGGCGCGATTACTTCATAACTCTTAATTCCTAATTCTGCCTTGGCTTAGTTTCCTCCCACGCGGCTCAAGTCCCGCGCGTTTTCCTCGAAGGCGGCCATGATGGCTTCGTCGCCGGTGAGGCCCTGGGCCTGGGCGCGCTCGATGCAGGCGAGCATGCGCTTGTAGTCCTTGGGCATCACCTTGACGAACTTCGGCACCATCTTGTCCCAGTTCGCGAGGACGGCCTTGGCCTTCGTGCTCTGGGTGTAGTCGAAGTGCTTCTGGATCATCGCGCGGAGGGCCGCGATTTCCTTCTTATCCTCGAGCTTCTCGATGCCGACCATCTGCTGGTTCACGCGCGTCGCGAAGTCGCCGGACTCGTCGAGCACGTAGCCGACGCCGCCGGACATGCCGGCGCCGAAGTTGCGGCCGGCGCGGCCGAGCACGACGACGTGGCCGCCGGTCATGTACTCGCAGCCGTTGTCACCGATGGCCTCGACCACGGCGGTGACGCCGGAGTTGCGGACCGCGAAACGCTCGCCCGCCATGCCGCGGATGTAGACCTCGCCGGCGCTGGCGCCGTAGAGGGCGACGTTGCCGATGATCATGTTGTCCTCGGCGGCGAAGGAGGCCTTCGCCGACGGATAGATGATGAGCTTTCCGCCCGAGAGGCCCTTGCCGAAGTAGTCGTTCGCATCGCCCTCGATCGAGAGCGTCATGCCACGGGTCACGAACGCGCCGAAGCTCTGGCCGGCGGAACCGGTGAACTTCAACTTGATCGTGTCCTCGGGCAGGCCCTTCGCGCCGTACTTGCGGGTGATTTCACCGCTCGTGACCGTGCCGACGACGCGGTTGACGTTCCGAATCGGCAGATCGGCGATGACCTTCTCGCCGCGCTCGATGGCGGGCTTGCAGATCTCGAGGAGCTGCGTGACGTCGAGCGAACGGTCGATGCCGTGATCCTGCTTCATCGAGCAGAAACGGCCGACCTCGGAGCTCGCGTCCGGCTGGTAGAGGATGTTGGAGAAATCGAGGCCCTTGGCTTTCCAATGCGTGATGGCCTTGCGGGCCTCGAGACGATCGGTGCGGCCGACCATCTCCTCGATGTTGCGGAAGCCGAGCTGCGCCATGATTTCGCGCATGTCCTCGGCGATGAAGCGCATGAAGTTCACGACATGCTCCGGCTTGCCGGCGAACCGGGCGCGGAGTTGCGGATCCTGCGTCGCGACACCCGCGGGACAGGTGTTGAGATGGCAGACGCGCATCATGATGCAGCCCGTGGCGACGAGCGGCGCGGTGGCGAAACCGAACTCCTCGGCGCCGAGCAGCGCGGCGATGATGACGTCGCGGCCGGTCTTGAGCTGGCCGTCCGTCTCGACCGCGATGCGGGAACGGAGATTATTGAGGACGAGCGTCTGGTGCGTCTCGGCGAGGCCGAGTTCCCACGGCAGGCCCGCGTGTTGCAGCGAAGTCTGCGGCGAGGCGCCGGTGCCGCCGTCGTAACCGGAGATGAGGACAACGTCCGCGTGCGCCTTGGCGACGCCGGCGGCGATCGTGCCGACGCCGACCTCGGAGACGAGCTTCACGGAGATGCGCGCGTTCCGGTTGCCGTTCTTCAAGTCGTGGATCAGCTCGGCCAGATCCTCGATCGAGTAGATGTCATGGTGCGGCGGCGGGGAGATCAGGCCGACGCCGGCGGTGGTGCCGCGGGTCTTGGCGATCCACGGATAAACCTTGGAGCCGGGCAGCTGGCCGCCCTCGCCGGGCTTCGCGCCCTGGGCCATCTTGATCTGAATTTCCTTCGCGCTCTGGAGGTATTCGCTCGTGACGCCGAAGCGGCCCGAGGCGACCTGCTTGATCGCGGAGTTCTTCGAGTCGCCCTGTTCGTTGGTCCAGGTGAAGCGTTCGGAGTCCTCGCCGCCCTCGCCGGTGTTCGACTTGCCGCCGATCCGGTTCATGGCGATGGCGAGCGTCTCGTGGGCTTCCTTCGAGATGGAGCCGTACGACATGGCGCCCGTCTTGAAGCGCTTCATGATCGTTTCCACCGAATCGACCTCCTCGATCGGAATCGGGGGCTGGTCGCTCTTGAAGTCGAGCAGGCTGCGGAGCGTGCAGAGGTTCTTCGACTGGTCGTTGACCAGCTTCGAGTACTGCTGGAACGCCGGCTTGCTGTTCGTGCGGACGGCCTTCTGCAGGGCGTGCACGGACTCCGGCGTGAAGAGGTGGGACTCACCGGCGGCGCGCCACTGGTAGAGACCGCCGACCGGCAGTACATGGCCGTCGACCGGGCGCTCGGGATACGCCGCGCGATGCCGCATGAGGACTTCCTGGGCGATGACATCGAGGCCGATGCCGCCGACGCGAGAGGGCGTCCACGTGAAGTAGTGATCCACAACGTCCTGGCGGAGGCCGAGCGCCTCGAACACCTGGGCGCCGCGGTAGCTCTGGATGGCGGAGATGCCCATCTTGGACATGACCTTGATTACGCCCTTGGCGCCGGCCTTCACGAAATTCGCGCAGGCCTTCTTGTGATCGATGTTCGTGAGCAGACCCTCGCGGATCATGTCGTCGATCGTCTCGAACGCCACGTACGGATTGATCGCACTGCAGCCGTAACCGATGAGCAGCGCGAAGTGGTGGACCTCGCGGGCTTCGCCGGTCTCGAGGACGAGCGAGACGCGCGTGCGGAGACCTTCGCGGATGAGATAGTGATGCAGGCCGGCCACCGCGAGGAGCGCGGGAATCGGAGCGTAGTCACGCGTGACGCCGCGATCGCTGAGGACGATCACGTTGATCTCCTCCTCCTCGATCATGCGACGCGCCATCATGGAGAGTTCCTCCATGGACTTCATCAGACCCTTCTCGCCGCGGCTGACGCGGAAGAGGATCGGGAGGACGCCGACCTGGAGGCCGGGCAGATTCGTGCGGCGGATCTTGGCGAACTCCTCGTTGGTGAGGATCGGCCACTTCAACTCGACGCGACGACACGCGGTCGGGCCCGGGTTGAGCAGGTTGCCCTCGGAACCGAGGCGGGTTTCGGCGGAGGTGACGATCTCCTCACGGATCGAGTCGATCGGCGGATTCGTGACCTGGGCGAAGAGCTGCTTGAAGTAATCGTACAGGAGCCGCGGCTTGTTCGAGAGCACGGCGAGCGCCGCGTCATTACCCATCGAACCGATCGCCTCGACGCCATCGCGGGCCATCGGAGTGATGACGACGCGCTCGTCCTCGAAGGTGTAACCGAACGCGATCTGGCGCTGGAGCAGCGTCTCGTGATCCGGGCCCTCGACCTTGGGGGCCTCGGGCAAATCCTTGAGGTGCACGAGATGCTCGTTGAGCCACTGCCGGTAGGGCAGGGCCTTGGACATCGTGGTCTTGATTTCCTCGTCCTCGATGATCCGACCCTGCTCGGTATCGACGAGGAACATGCGGCCCGGCTGGAGCCGGCCCTTCTGGACGATCTGATCCGGCGGGATGTCGAGCACGCCGGCCTCGGAGGCCATGATGACGGTGCCGTCCTTGGTGACGTAGTAGCGCGAGGGACGCAGGCCGTTGCGATCGAGGATCGCGCCCATCTGCTTGCCATCGGTGAACGCGATCGAGGCGGGGCCGTCCCACGGCTCCATCAGGCAGGAGTGATACTGGTAGAACGCGCGGCGATCGTCGTCCATCGACTCGTGGTTGGACCACGGTTCGGGGATCATCATCATCATCGCGTGCGCGAGCGGCCGGCCGGCGAGGACGAGCAGCTCGAGCGTGTTGTCGAACATCGAGGAGTCCGAGCCGTTCGGATTGATGATCGGGAGGATCTTCTTGATGTCGTCGCCGAACACCTCGCTGGCAAACAGCGCCTGGCGGGCGTGCATCCAGTTCATGTTTCCGCGCAGCGTGTTGATCTCACCGTTGTGGGCGAGGTACCGGTACGGATGCGCGCGCTCCCAGCTCGGGAACGTGTTGGTCGAAAAACGCGAGTGGACGAGTGCGAGCGCCGACTCCATCGACGGATGCTTCAGGTCCGGGAAATACTGATCGACCTGATCGGTCGTGAGCATGCCCTTGTAGACGATCGTCTTGAACGAGAGACTCGCGACGTACCAGTACTCCGCGCCCGACAGCGTCGAGGTGCGGATTTCGGAGTAGCCGCGCTTGCGGACGACGTAGAGCTTCCGCTCAAACGCCATGTCATCCGTCATGCCCGCCGGCCGGCCGATGAACACCTGGCGCATGAACGGCTCCGCGGACTTCGCGGTGTCGCCGAGCATGGAGTTGACGGTCTTGACCGTGCGCCAGCCGAGGAACACGAGGCCCTCGGACTGCACGACCTGCTCGAAGCGCTCCTCGATCTTGCGCCGCACGGAGGCGTTGCGCGGGAGATAGACGAGGCCGGCGCCGTACTGGCCGGGTTCGGGGAGGGAGAAGCGCGCCGCCTTGCAGGCCTCGACGAGGAACTTGTGCGGCATCTGGATCAGGATGCCGGCGCCGTCGCCCGTGTTCACCTCGGCGCCGGAGGCTCCGCGATGGTCGAGATTGCGCAGGATCTGCAGACCGTCGGAGACGATCTTGTGCGACTTGCGGCCGTGCATATCGACGACGAAGCCGACGCCGCAGGCGTCATGTTCGAAGAACGGATCGTAGAGCCCCTGTTTGGCCGGCATGCCGGGCTTTTGGCGGACAGGTTCGGCGTTGCTCGAGGAGTCGGAGGACCGCGGGTTTTTCACTGGTTGGTCGGAGGATAAAGCCGGTTCTGGGCCACTGTGCGGGGCGGGCGGGGAAGGTGCAAAAAAAGGGCCGGTCTCGTCTGGTGCGAGAGCGGCCCGGAAGTTGTTATTGGCGGCGAGCTCTCAGCGTCGTCAAAAGAAGCGGATCGTTTTCGTGGCCATTTTTGCGTGCTCCTCATCGGAGCAACCCGCATTCGTGGGCACGCCCGCCGCGGCGTCGGTGGGTTTAACCAAATCGTTGCTGAGCAGGTAATTCTCGACCTCCTCGCCGGACACGTCCGCGAGCATCACGCCATCGACTTCGACGCACGGGGACAGCGGCTGACCGGACTTCTGCACCATCTCCGCGTAATTCGCGCGGTTGTTGATGATGTCGATGTCCTCAAACGGCAGGTTGTGCTTGCGGAGGGTCGCACGGACGCCGTTGGACCAGCCACATTGCGGTTTGAGATAGGCCTTGATGTTCATGTGGTGACGGTACGCGTGGACAGAAACGGCGCAAGGTAAAGGCCTGCGTTTTCGGCAATCAAGCACCGTCTTGGAATTTTTTTGGCCACGCGTGCGCGGAAAGCAGACCTAGCTTTTTGCGCAGGGAGAAGCTATCACGCGCCGGATGAAAGTCCTCGTGACCGGCGCCGCCGGTTTCATCGGTTCCCACGTGGTGCGACGGCTCGCGGAGACAAAGCGTTGCGAGGTGCTGGGCGTGGACAATCTCGGCGACTACTACGACCCGGCGCTGAAGCGGGCGCGGATCGCGACGCTCGAGTCGCTGGAGGAGTTTCGATTTCTGCAGGCGGATTTCGCCGACGCGGAAAAATTCAGCGGGCTCGTCGATTTCTTTCGTCCCGACTACGTCGTGCACCTCGGCGCGCAACCCGGCGTGCGCTACAGCATGGAAAATCCGGCCGCCTACACGCGCTCGAACCTCGATGGTTTTGCGAGCGTGCTCGAGGCCTGCCGCCGCACGCCGCCGAAGCATCTCGTGTACGCTTCGAGCAGCAGCGTCTACGGCGCCAGCGCGAAGCCGCCGTATCGCGAGGACGACAACACCGATCAGCCGATCTCGTATTACGGTGCGACGAAGAAGGCCAACGAGCTGATGGCGCACAGTTACGGGTTGAATCACGGACTCAACGTGACCGGGCTGCGTTTCTTCACCGTGTATGGACCGTGGGGCCGGCCGGACATGGCGCCGACGATCTTTGCCCGCGCGATCTGCGAGGGCCGGCCGCTGAAACTTTTCAACCACGGGAAGAACCTCCGCGACTTCACGTATGTGGACGACATCGTCGAAGGCGTGGTGAAGATCCTGCTCTACCCGCTGGCTTCACCCGGCCGGCCCAATGACGCCACGGCGGCGACTCGCGCGGCGGGTTTGGTGCCGGCGACGCCGGCGGTGGGCGCGCCGCGAATCTTCAACCTCGGGCACAATCGTCCGGTGGAGACGCTCCTCTTCGTGAAGATGCTCGAACAACTCCTCGGCCGTCCGGCCGTGACGGAACTGGTGCCGCCGCAACCCGGCGACATGTTCGAGACGTGCGCGGACCTCACGCGCGTGCACCAGTCATTCAGCTTCGCGCCAAAGGTCCCGCTCGAGGAAGGATTGAAGCGGTTCGTGGAGTGGTTCCGGTCGTACTACAAGATGTGAGAAGGACAGGACCGAGCCCCGGAAGTTTTTAGACAGGATGTACAGGATGGGCAGGATGGGGAACCGGGACCGGGCCAATGCCGACGCTGGTGCCGCGGTTTGGAATCCTGTCCATCCTGTTCATCCTGTCCAAAGAGTGGCTCGAACCTCCGATTCCGGGTTTCCTGGCTTCAGGCTCAAAGCGGATTGGGCCTGACTCAGAATCGACCGGCCCCGCTGCGTGTCCCGTTCGCGTCCACTAGTGGTTGGCCCGTTTGCGAGCCCCGGCCGAAATCGAAAATCGAGAATCCAAAATCGAAAATCCTTTGAAAACCATCCTCCTGCTGATCGCGTCGAATGTCTTCATGACTCTGGCTTGGTACGGTCACCTCAAGATTCGCTGGCTCGACGGGAAGTCACTGTTCGCCGTCATCCTGTTTTCCTGGGGCATCGCGTTCTTCGAGTACTGCCTGATGGTCCCCGCCAACCGGCACGGCTACCTCAGCGGCACGTTCACCGGCTACCAGCTCAAGATCATCCAGGAGTGCATCACGCTCGGCGTCTTCGTGGTCTTCGCCACGCTCGTGCTGAAGGAGAAGCTGGCGTGGAATCACCTGCTGAGCTTCGGCTGCATCGTCCTCGCGGTGTACTTCGCGACCGCCTTCAAGACCGGCGCCGGCGGCGGCTGAACGCCGAGCCGGTTGGAGCCTGAAACCAGGAATCACCAATCCGGAGATTTAAACACAGAGGACGCAGAGGTTAAGAGAGGGCGCAGAGCGCTTTGCTGAGAAACTCCGATTCCCAGTTTCCTGGCTTCAGGCTCAACTCAACCCCGGCTCGATCCTTTCTGAGTGAGCCTGAAGCCAGGAAGGTGTGAACCAACCCAGTCGCTTGAGTCCGTGTATTCCGTGCACTCTGTGGTCCAGCCCCGGAGTTAACCACAGACTGCACTGAGTGGATCGACATCGCCGCCTCCCCGCTCTCCCCGGCCTTCCTGTTCCATCTCTGGTCCAATTTTGATCACAGAGGACGCAGAGGGGAACGGAGGGCGCAGAGCGTTTGCGGGGAAACTCCCATTCCTCGTTTCCTGGTTTCAGGCTCAACCCCGGCTCGATCCATTCCGATTTAGCCTGAAGCCAGGAAGGCGTGAACCAAACTTGGTCCGCCCTTCTGTGCAAACACCCGCCGTCTCTCCTGAATTCCTGGCTTCAGGCTAGAAATCCCGCCGTTCCGAAATTCATTTCCTACCATGGGACCGCGGATGTCCCATGCCCTCGCGTAGAGTGGGCGCATGACACCTCCGCTCCCCTGCCCGAACGCTCCCGCCGCTCTCATTCTCCCGGGGAAATCCACGGGAAATGCTTGACGTGTTCAAATGAACACGTCACCACCGCTTCACCCTGATTTCGGGGATTCCGCCGGGTTGTCGGGCCGCTCGACCACTGCCGAACTCCCCTCCGCCGCCAATTCCACCCGCCCTCCGCTTTTTCATTTTCAAACTCACCCGCAAGCGCCTCAACCTATGGCCACCATGTCCAAAGCCGTCCCCGTCGAATCCAAATCGTCCGCTCCCGCCGCCCGGGGAAAAGCCGAGGTCGTGACGCCCTCCCACACGCGCGACAAGAACATCGAGCTCGCGCTCTCCTCCATCACCAAGCAGTTCGGCGAGGGCTCGATCATGCGTCTCGGCAGCAATGCCAAGATGAAGGTCGAGACCCTCACCACCGGCTCACTCGCGGTTGACCTCGCCCTCGGCGTCGGCGGCCTGCCCAA